>JAYTLO010000412.1:0-6172 GCA_043729385.1 Akkermansiaceae bacterium | reverse complement strand
CATTTGATCCCGACCCGAGGCACGTTGAACGGGACAAGAGAACCCGAAAATCTCCTGTAGAATCAGGCATCCTAGCCTTAACCTGACGCAAATGGGCTGACACCAAAACCTCCTCCGGAATTTCCAACAATATGCCTTTCATAAAGCGACCCTAGTCCGCACGCCGGACTCCCGCCAGACGATTCTTATCAACCAGAGAGCGCGGTCACCGGTACGCCCATGTCGGCGATTTTGAAGGGGCGCTTGGTGGGCGACATGATGACGTTGTCGTAGGGTAGCGAGAGGGCGTGGGCGATGGTGGCATTGAAATCTTGGATGCTAACCATGCCTTCCTTGACCTTGCCGCCGGACGCGTCGGTGGTGCCGTGTTTGACGCCGCCCTTGATGCCGCCGCCGGCGAGGAGGCAGGAGAAGGCTTCGGGGTGGTGATCGCGGCCACCATTGTGCTCGGCCTTGATCTCGGGTGTGCGACCGAACTCGGTGGCGACGACGACCAATGTGTCCTGAAGTTTTCCGCACTTATCGAGGTCGCTGATGAGGGCGGCGTAGGCTTGGTCGAACTCCTGGCAGCGGCCCGCGACGCCGGTGAAGTTATCATAATGAGTGTCCCAGCCGCCGAGTTGCACTTCGATGAAACGCACGCCATTTTGCACAAGCCGCCGGGCTAACAGACAGCCTTGCGCGAAGCGACCGGAGCCGTAGAGATTGCGGGTGGCCTCGGGTTCTTGTTTGAGATCGAAGGCTTTGAGATCTTTGGAATCCATCAGTGAAATGGCTTCCCGATAGAGTTCTTCGTAGGCCTTCACATCGGCATTGGCATAACGCTCGTGGAACTGGCGGTTCATCTTATCGGCGAGGGCCAAGCGGCGTTGGAAATCCTCTGGGCTCACCTCTTCGGCGCGGCGTGAGTCTTGCAATCCTTGGTCCGGGCTGCCGATCAGTGCGGCGGAGAACTTGGCACCGAGGAAGCCTCCACCGGCGAGTTCCGGAGCGCTGTCAACGGCGACGAAGCCCGGAAGTTCTGGGTGGATGCGCCCACCCAATTTCAAGACCCATGCGCCGAGTGATGGATGCTTAATCGTGCCGCGCAAACTATAACTCGTGTGCATGATATAGGAACCTTGCTCGTGCGCACCTTGAGTGGAGTTCATCGAGTTGATGACACAAACTTTATCCATCACTGCGGCAGTTTTCTTTAAATAGTGGCCGACCATTACTCCGTCCGCACTTGTCGGGATGGCATCGGTTTTGCCCATCACGTCTTTCTTCTTTGGCTTGGGATCGAAGGTGTCCAGATGGCTCATGCCGCCGGACATGTAGAGATAGATGACGCTTTTGGCGGTGCCACCTTTAGCCGCAGCTTCGGGAGCGGCGCTGGCGAGGGCGCCACCTAGCATCGGGAATAAATGCACGCCGAGGTAGGCGCGGGCGGCGTTGGATACGAACTGGCGGCGGGTCAGCTTGTCGGCTTTGAGGAATGGGTTCATGGGTATTTGGTATAGAGGTTCTTTAACCGCGAATGACCGCGAATGGACACGAATGATAGAGGGATTTTAGGTTGGGTCTTATTCGTGTTCATTCGCGGTTTACTATCTTTATTGAAGAAACAGGAACTCGGAAGACATGACGAGGGCGGAGACGATGTTGCGGTAGCCGGCGGCTCCTTGCTTTTTGACTTCGTCTAACATCCATACCATTTCCTCGGCGGTCGGTGGGCGATTGAGAATGGAGATATAGAGACGGCGGATTTTCTCTTTGTCAGTGGTGGCACCATCAAGCGATTTATAGAGGTGGGCAGTGGAGTTATTTACGAGTTCGCGTTGCACAAAGCCATTCATCAGCGAGAGCACTTGGCCTACATTTGGCTCGCGGCTGGAGGCATCCACAACTTCCCGGTCGGAGGCACCAAATAGATAAAGGAAGTGATCGCGCGGCGCGGGTGATGGTAATTCGGAGGCGCGGACTTTAGCGTCTTTGTTATAGGAACTCACTTCATTCATCGCCATCATCATCGAGTTGCCGCTGGTGTTCGTGCCACCGCTTTTCACCTCGCTGACGAACTTGGAGAAATAACTGCGGACTTCTTGTTCGGACTTGAGGGCTAGCACTTCCTTCGAGAGTTGAGTCATGGATTTTTTACCGGTTAGTACCGGTTTGTTGCCCACGTAGATGCGGTCGTCGAGCGAGCGGATCGGCTTTTTATCAGGATCGCCGGCAGCAAGGGTGATGAGCGAATCCCAGATTTGTTCAGAGGACAGGCGCTCGATTTTCCGCCCGTGGAAGTCGTCGCCGCCCTCAATGGAGGATGGGTTCGGGTTGGTGGCGAATTGGAAGGTGCGGGTGAGCAGCAGGACGTGCTGGAAGGCGCGGAGATCGTAATCCATGGCGATCATGAGCTTACCGAGGTGAGTCACCAATTCCGGGTAGTGGGATTTGGCGGCGGGGATGAAGTCATCTACCGGCTCGTAGATGCCTTTACCCATCACGCGCTTCCACATCCGGTTCGCGATGACGGTGGGAAATTGTTCCTCAGTTTTTGCAACGATCCACGCGGCGAGTTTCATCCGGCCGTCTGTTTCCACTTTTTTCTCAGACATGCGCACTGACTTGCCGAAGGGCGTGTGAGCACCGACCACGTCGCCCGGCTTGGCATCGCGATATTGATAGTCCGTGGGCAGCTCGATTTGGCCCGCACCGCCACCGCCCAAGGACATGCCATAGACTCGGTCCCAAAGCACTTGTGCCACCCGGTAGTCCTCGCCTTGGGCTTGGCGATCATCGGTTAGCTCGTCCCACAGCGGTTTCATATTTTCCTGGCCCACGGTGGTCTGGCCGTGGGTGAAAGCGGCGAGCTGATAGAAATCGTGACGCTCGGTGGTGCCGAATGGATCATCGTGGCACTGGGCGCACTCCATGCGGGCACCGAGGAAGACGCGCATGGTGTTAGAAAGATTGTCTAATGGCATGCCGCGGTCGCGAGTGTAGTAGCCGACGGCGGCGGTGTTAGGGTCCCAGCCATCGCCCGAGGAGGCGATGAGATGGCTGGTGAATTCATTCCACCGCATGTTGGTGGTCATCGCATTGCGGACCCACTGGCGGTAGGGCTCATTCGTCGCAGAGGTGCCGATGCGGCCATCCGTGATCCGCAACAGATCGAAGGCCCAATTGGTCATGTGGCTGGAAAAACCTTTGGATTTGAGCAGGTATTCCACCAACGATTCCCGCTTGGTCGGGTCTTCGATTTCCAAGAACGCGAGTGCTTCTTCAGCCGTCGGGATGCGGCCCACAGATACGAGAAAAGCCCGCCGCAGGAAGGTCGCATCGTCGGTCACTTGGGGGACATTGAGCTTCTTGCTGCGATAAAACGCGGCGATGTGTTGGTCGATTTCCAACGCCGCCTTCTTCAAGAACTTGGAGTCGTCCTGCGGCTTGGGATCTTGGGCGAGCAGACTGCCGAGTGAGGCAGCCATCGCCAGCGAGGTGAGAGTGATGAATCGGTTCATGGGATTTTGGGCAATGGTCGAAATTAGCCACCCCGCCTACGAAGTCAATTTGGCGTTTCATGCACCGTGGGTAAGGGAAATTTCTCGGAGGATCGGGACGTCGGCGCCGGCCCAGGTAAGGTCGTTGAAATTTTCGGGGCGGCACCAGATGAGTTGATCGTGTTCGACGGCTTGCAACTCGCCGGCGATGATGCGGCAGCGGAACGGCAGCAGGCGGATCGTCCTGTCGCCGTAGTTCCAAATCACTGGGCTGAGCGCGGCGCCGACTTCCACCCGCACGGCCAGTTCTTCCTGCAACTCGCGAACGAGGGCGGATTCGGGAGACTCGCCGGGATCGACTTTGCCTCCGGGAAATTCCCACAACCCGCCGAGATGTTTGCCGACCGGACGCAGGCAGGCCAGGAATTGCCCCGATTCATTTCCGATCACTCCGCAGACGACGTCAATCATGGTTCGGCAAGGTGGGGATCAGGACAACGCCGGTCAACCGGGGGGCGAGGAAATCAATGCACAAAAAAACCGCCGGAGAGCTTCCGGCGGTTTTTTGAAATGATGGGTGAATCAAAAAATCAGGCCATGGTGCCTTCTTTTTCTTTCTTCTCGTCGCCTTCTTTGTGGTCGCCGTCCTTCTTGTCCTTACCGCACTTGCCGCAATGGGCGAGGGTGCCTTCTTCTTTCGTTTCCTTGTCGCACTTGCCCTTTTCGCAATCTGCGCCGGCGATCGTGCCTTCATCTTTCTTTTCCTTATCGCACTTGCCTTTTTCGCAATCTGCGCCGGCGATCATGGTGCCTTCTTCTTTCTTTTCCTTGTCGCACTTGCCCTTTTCGCAATCTGCGCCGGCGATGATCGTGCCTTCTTCTTTCTTCTCATCGCCCTTCTTGCACTTATCGCAATCAGCACCGGCGATCACGGTGCCTTCTTCTTTCTTTTCCTTGTCGCACTTGCCTTTTTCGCACTCGCTGGAGAATGCAGGAAGGACCATAAACGATGCGCAAAGCGCGGTGAGTAGTAGTTTCATAGCTGTAGTTTGTTTGGTTTGGTTTTACGTCGTGGGAGAGTATTCGGCAATGAGAGTCGCGCTAGAGAAAATTATTCCAAGGAATTTTCAAGGGCGCGGTGGTTAGACCCGCGATCCGATACATAACTCCACCCACCCTCGAATGTTTCTAGAAATTCTGATTTTTTCCATCGCAGCACCGACGCGTGATTGAGCTTGGCCCGGATGGGCATCTGTCTTATTTCCCGCCGCTCGTTCGTGTCCTTTTCCATCTTAGCCACCCATCCCGCCAGTTCCGCCCGCCGCGGGAGCTTGGTATTGCCGCATGGTACGGTCGAGACCCCGATTTTTATGCCAGTCGGCACGCAAGGCACGGTCAAAACGCTGCACCCGGCCGAGCTCGAGCTTCTCGGAGCCCAGATCATTCTGGGAAACACCTACCACCTGTGGCTGCGGCCCGGCCATGAATTGATCCGTGGGCTTGGTGGGCTGCATGGTTTCAGCACCTGGCAGAAGCCGATGCTCACCGACTCGGGCGGCTTCCAAGTGTGGTCGCTGGCGAAGCTGCGGAAAATCACCGAGGAGGGCGTGCGTTTCCAAAATCATCTGGATGGCTCGAAAATGTTGCTCACTCCCGAGCTCAGCATGGAAATCCAAGGGGCGCTCGGCTCGGACATCGCGATGCTCTTCGACGAATGCCCGCCCTACCCCTGCGACGAGGCCTACGCCGCCAAATCACTCGCCCTAACAAGCCGCTGGGCCAAGCGCTGCAAGGACTGGGTGACGGAAAACGAACCCCGCTCCGGCACCGGCCGGCAGAGTCATTTCGGGATCGTCCAAGGCTCGGTCTTCGCCGATCTGCGCGAACAATCGGCCCGCGAATTGGTGGCGCTCGACTTCGACGGCTACGCCATCGGCGGCGTCTCGGTGGGCGAGCCGGAACACGAAATGTTCCGCGCTATCGATAACGCGGTGCCGTTTCTCCCCACTGACAAACCGCGCTATGCCATGGGCTTGGGCACTCCGCCGCAGATTTTGGAAATGATTGGCCGTGGCGTGGATATGTTCGACTGCGTGATGCCCACCCGGATCGCCCGCCACGGCATGGCAGTCACTCTGGATGGCCCGATCAATATCAAAAACCTGATCCACGCCAAAGACCCGCGACCGATCTGTGAGAGCGCCCACCCGCACGTCGCCGGATTTTCACGCGCTTATTTGCGCCACCTTTTCCGTGCGGGCGAAATCCTAGGTTTGCGGTTGCTTTCCTTCCACAATCTGCATTTCTACCTGTCCCTCGTCGCCGGGGCGCGGGAGGCTCTCACCGCGGGGAACTTCTCCGCTTACCAAGACTCCTTCGTCCGGCGCTACACCCAATCCGATTCATGATGACACCAATCCACGCCCTGTTTTCCTCCGCCCTGCTTGCTGAAACGCCGCCTCCCGCAGGAGGAATTCTCGGCAGCCCCTTCGTCATGATGGGTCTGATGGTGGTAATGTTTTATTTTCTTCTAATCCGTCCGCAACAACGCCAGCGCAAGGAAATGGCCGCGCGCATCGCTTCACTTCAGTCTGGGGATAAAGTGATCACCACTTCAGGCATCCACGGCATCGTTCATAATGTGAAAGAGCACACCGTGATGATCAAAGTCGCCGAGGGCACCATGCTGG
>JAYTLO010000411.1:0-17232 GCA_043729385.1 Akkermansiaceae bacterium | reverse complement strand
CATTTGATCCCGACCCGAGGCACGTTGAACGGGACAAGAGAACCCGAAAATCTCCTGTAGAATCAGGCATCCTAGCCTTAACCTGACGCAAATGGGCTGTAACCCAATTGAAGTTCTGCGGCTGGGAACTGCCGCTTTCCCAACCGCTGTCGTAGTAGGAATTGCCGGCATTCTCTGAGAAAGGAGCGGCAGCGCGAGCGTGTTCGGAGCAAAGAATGACAACGGCAAGACTGACCGGTGCCGCAAGGCATGTTCTTAATGTTTGAAGATTCATTGTGGTTATGGGTATTTGGGTTGTCCGCGACCGGACCGTCGAAAAGTATCACGATGACGGGCGCGAGGTTGTTTCAATTCAAGCGGGAAAATATCGCAACACTCGTAAGCATATGACAGTTCGGGCAGGCTGGGTTTACTGTTTTTAATTAATTCGAGGGAGTGATGCTGAACAAAGTAAGTGTGTCCGGTAGTTTCACATCAAAAGAAGTAGCGGCTGCTCCCAGACCTGTAGCTTGATAGACTCCAGAATCATTGCATTGATACTGTGTCACCTTGGATTTCGATTTGAAGGTTAATGTGACAGCACGAGCTGGATTTTCGATATCTGAGCCATCGCGATTGGAAACGTTAATATAGGGCAGCGCCATCAGGATAAACTCGCCGTTGTGTTTTTGTATCAAGCGCCAGCCGAAATCCTGTCCTTCCCCTGTGACTGTGTAATCAAGAGATTCAGGAGCGAATTTTACGGTGTCCCACTTCTTGAGTGAAGGGTTCCACTTGCTGTCGTTCACGAGGGAGATCACCTGTTGCATGGAAGTATATGTCGGACGCGGAGTGAAATCTTTGTTGGCGAGTCCGTAGTCCTCGCCATCGGCGGAATCGGGGCCAGCGACGTAGAAGAATGTCTTTTGGTTATTTTTCCAATCATAGAAGAAAGCCATGCTGCGGGTATTGAGCTTCATTTGGGCCTTTTGGCTGACCTGGCCATCGCCGCGGATGCGGTAACCGTGTTCTGTGAGATAAAATGGTTTATTGCTTTGATAATATTCGCCGACATTCTTTAGTGTATCATATGGATTCGGCAGGAATGTCCCGTTGTAGTGGTGATACGTGGCAATGTCATGGTGAAGGTCAGGCTTGCTTTCACGATACCAGTTGTAGGGAGTCTCCACTCTTGCTGCGGCGAATGAAGTGACAGGTATATCACGGGTTGCCGCGCCTTTTTTCAACGTATCATACAATAGATTTTGATACCAAACGACTTGGCTAGGACGGTCTTTGAAGCCGCCGTATTCCCAACCATCATACCAAAAATATTCGGGTTCATTCGGCCCCTCCACGGCTAGAATCAAATGTTTGATCTTGGCAATTTTGGCTGCGACATGTTCGAGGGAGCCATTGACGGGTTGTAGGCCATCGTTTCCGTAGGGACCGCAAACCGCGAGTAGTTTCATACCGAACGAATCATAAAGATCCTGATAGCGGGCCAGAAAAACTGGATTATCGGCGTGTTCTAAACCATCGCGATAATATCGAACGCCCAGATCACCGAGGTGCTTTTTGACTTGTGGCCACTGTTGGTCGTTGAAATTCTGCACATGCAAACACACACCTTGCGCTTCGACAAAGTCGTCTGCCTTGCGGGCGGCAGTGGGTTCTGCGAACAGGTTCAGGCAGGACACACCGGCGAGAGCTCCGGAGGTGAGCAGGAACTTGAGCTTCCGCGGATTGGCAATTTTAATGGATAGTGACATAAACGAACGGTTGCGGTCGATGGTTGGGTTTGAACGCGGGTCACACCGCAGCCAGATACGCTCAACGTGGGCCTTTTGTCCTTGTCATGCAAATCCCCAGGCCACCCTCTTTCGGGAGTGGCTTCCATCCCGGCAAGATGTTTTCAAAGTCGCAGAACTCCCTGTTCCAATGCCAACGTCACAGCACGCGTTCGATCCGGGGCGTCGAGTTTCGCAAAGATCTGCTTGAGATAAGACTTAACCGTGCCCTCCGTCTGGACCATGGCGCTGGCGATTTCCTTATTCGTCCTGCCCTTCGCCACGAGGGTGAGAACTTGTATCTCACGATCGCTGAGAGGATTCGTTAGACGCCGTAGAGCGAGCTTGCGGGCAAGATCTTCGCGGAGGTAACGCTGACCGCTGGCGATGACCCGGATGGCCTGCAGCAACTCGCTTTGTTCGCTGGATTTCGGCAAATAGCCCCACGCTCCCGCTTCCATGGCGCGATGGATGTCCTCGACCGTTTCGTTGATCGAAACGAGTAGAATCCGCGCCTCAGGATGCGCTGCTACGAGCCGGCGGGTGACTTCAACGCCATGAAGATCCGGCAGCATGCCATCCATTAAGGTCACATCGGGCGATAGTTCCTCGAACATTTCGAAAGCCCCCTGCCCGTCGCGGGCTTGCCCGACGACCCGCATGTCGCCATCTTCTGATATTGCACCCGCCAAGCCGACTCGCACCATGAAATGGTCGTCCACGATGAGAATTCGGATAGGCACAGGATTCATATGGCAGATGGCTTAGGGTCTGAGATGGGACGGACCGGGAGATCCAAGGTAACGATGCAGCCCTTGCCCGGACTACTTGTCACTGAAACCCTCGCGCCGATTCTGATGGCTCTCTCCTGCATTCCCAGCAAGCCGAAATGACCTTCCACGGAATTTTCGGAGACCTCCGGTATAAATCCAATCCCGTTGTCGCGGATCTGCAACTGGAGTTGTTTTTGGGTGCACTCCAAGGCAATGACAACATGGCTTGCGCGAGCGTGTTTAAGAGCGTTACCCAAGGCTTCCTGAGCCACTCTTAGCAGTTGGAATTCCGCCCCCTCCGGCAATGCGAGGCGGTCATCCGGCGCTTGCACATCCACTCGTGGCCCATCCGGGCTAGATACGCTCTCGGCCATGGTCCGTAACGCGACGGCCAACCCGTGTAGCTCCAGAACCCGTGAGCGCAGATCCCACACGGAGCGCCGCGCTTCCAGGCGGGTGTGGCGAAGCATCCGGCTGGCCAACGCCATCGCCATCGACGCCACCTCGGGTTTCATCCCGAGCACTTTCTTCGCGCGATCCAGCTGAAGTGCAATTCCGGCCAGTTGCTGCTCCAAAGTGTCATGCAAATCGCGGGCAACGCGGTTGCGCTCCCCACTGACTGCTTCGCTGCGCAAATTCTCGGAGATAATCCGCATCTTTCTCGTCACCTCTTGCCTAAGCAACAATACCCACAGCATCGATGCGCCCAGCAATGCGGCGCCAGCCCCCAGCAAGACAAGAAGGCGTTTGCGAAGTCCACCAGGATGGTGCCCGGACCACCGTGACGTCACCTGCCTCGCGCAGCGTCACTTCCAAAATGACTCTGCGCTGGAAGTCGAGTCCAGTAATCGCCTGCGAAAAATCCAGCTTCAGGATGCCGGTGACTTCGACTTCACTTCCGGGCTGAAGCCGGTCCAATGCCTTTGCATCACCCGTGTGAAGAATTGCCCCAAGAATCAATCTGCCCTGCTCCAAGGTAACCTGCCGCCAGTCGGCTCTTCGATCCGGCGAGGCGCGGACTCTCAGCAGGCGAGCACGGAACCGGATCAGCCGTCCGTCGAAATCGTCAGCGCGGGATTCTCCCCGCACATAGATATCCTTCTCATAAATCCGCATCACCTTTTCTGGATCTTTTAGCACTGCGCCCGGAACTTCGGCACTGCCGGTTTTCCACACAGTCGCTTCGGTCATCCCGCCATTGATCCCCGTGCCGTCTAAAAAACCGAGGGCTTCTACCCGGTCGCCAGCCTGCAACGAGACCGCAGTGTGCGATGCGACTTGCACTGCGTTATTGCCCTCCTGCAGAAAGAAGAACTGTCCCGGCAAAGCGAAAGTCACCGTTCCCGCGACCCGCTGGCGGTGGGATCCCAGCGGCTCGGGGCGAAAAGCGAACAGCCGGTCCAGCGAAACGAGGGGCACGTCCACAAGTGATGGCGCAGGCTTTTCAATCACCAGGTCGCCTGCCATCCGGGAGATGAGGCGCGGCGAAATAAAACCGCCCCGGGCATTAAAATAGGAACCCACTACTCCGCACACCCGCAACTCGGCGTCGATCAACGATTCGGCATCCGGGACGAGCGAAGATGCGATTTCAACCGTCAAGCGTCCCGGAACCGCGTCGATGAACAGCTCACAGAAGTTCGCCTGTCGGGACACTCGCTGCACCACTCCCCGCACCTCGATTCGCTGGCTGTCTTCCGCCCCGCTAAGAAAGCGGGATGCGACCATTTGCCGTGCCGGTGGCAAAGCTTTTAGTCCTAAAGCGCGAACGGAGGAAGGCAACAAAATGGGTGCGAAATCGCCGCGCCCGGTGATCCCGGCGATCTCCAGTTCAACGCCTTCACGCACTTCGTCCAAGTTGGCCCCGCCATCCGTCAAAAGTTGTCTGCCTCGGGCGATGTTAACCGCCACCCAAATGCCCGCGGTTTCATCTTGCAGGGTGAGGTCGGCACCATCCCGCATCGTCACCACTCCGCGAACAAGGACAGGCAAGGCTTTCTCCGCTTCAGCCGGTAGCAACTCTCTGATTTCCGCGATGCGCGTGATCAATCCGTGCGCCTGTACGAGCGACACCAAAAGCGCCAGCACGCACGCCCATCGTAGGTCTAGTCGCTTCAATCGGTTTGGCGCAATACAGGACATTATAAAATGGGGCATTCGATTCAACCCGAAAACCGAAGTTGGATTGGGCATCGTTTGGCTACAGGTCATGTGGTAGAAGGGTTGTGTCGAATAACCGCACGCCACACCCCTTCACCAAACGATGCAAACTTCTTGTAATCCCATCTTCCCCAGACGGCAAGTCCGGCTCACCTCCACCGCCAAGCCCATCACCCCCTTCGGTGGTCTTGTCAGTCTCATCGCCTTTTTCGAGCAGATCAGGTTGGCCGGGCAGATCAGCGCGCTGATGCCCTTCACCTACACCAGCCCCAACGCCATCCCGCCGGCCCAAACCCTTGTGGCCTTCATGATTTCGGTGGTGGCCGGAGCCCGCCGCCTCGCACACACCGACTGGCTTCGAGCGGACAAAGCCCTTCACGCTTTGCTGGGCATCGAACGGTTTCCCGGCACCGACACCGTACGCAATCTTTTCCTCCGCTTTCGCCAAGGCCACATCGAGGAGTTCTGGCGGCCACTTTGGAAATGGCTTTTCGCACTCTCCTGGCCCATGCCTCCAGAAGGCTTCAGCCTCGATCTGGACAGCACCGTCTTCCAACGCAGTGGCAACCAAGAAGGAGCCAACACGTTCAATCAATGCTACGCCGACTCGCCGACCCGCGCTGGATTTCTCGTCACCAAGCCACACCAGTCATTCATGCAGTGCCGTGTTTACTACAGCCGTTGGGCGGAGAACCATGCCGGGGCCGGATTTCTAATCGAACCTGCCGGCATCCACGGGAACTATTTCGGAAACGCGCTTTTCAGTCAGGACGGCCATCGGCTCGCCAAGGTCTTCGACAGTGACCTGCGTGGTGCGACCATCCTCGGAACCACCGCCTGGGGAGTCGAGGGGGGCATGGAAAACCGCATCACTTCCGGGGCCGTACCGGCCTTCACCCCGGACCGCAGCCAATGGGCGTGGGGGCCGATCCAGCATCCGCCGCTGCATCTGGATGGCACCGCATTCCGCCTGACTCGCCAGACCGAGATCCCCGGTCCGGACGATGGCCTGGCGGGAGAGGTTAGATGGGTGGACGCCGGAGGAAATTCCGCACTATGGGTAAAAACTCCGGAGGGTTGGAAAAAGTCCGCGCTGACGTGATTGCTCTTTCGTTTCGGACAATAAAAAACCGCCGGCGTCCGAGGACGGCCGGCGGCGTGGTGAGCGGAAGGGTATCAACCTCCGCCGTAGAGTTTCAGCTCGGAGAGCTGGATGCGGTTATTGGTCCCGTTGATGGCGTTTACCTTTAGCCGATAGAAGGCATACGCGCCGGGTGCCGCAACCTGGTAGGTATTGGTGGTAAAGAACGAGGCGAATGTTTGGCCCGTGCGGGTGTCCAGCGGGGTCCAGTCGATGCCGTTGTAGGAGCCTTGTAAGATCCAGTCTTTGGGATCGCGGGCAGGTTCGTCATTTGCGCTGGTGACTTCATAACGGGTCACGATTTGTTTGATGCCGCTGCCGAACTCGTAGCGAAGCCACATGTCAGCGCTGAAGTCGCCCAGCCACTTGGTGGACGTGAGAGAATCGAATGCTTTGTCCGACTGTTCGCCTACGATCGGGGCGCTGCTGGCAGCAGCGATGCCACCGCTACTAACCGGAGTCACAGGTCCGTTGATGCTGGAGAACAAGGCGAACTCGGAGAGCTGCACCAGCGGCGAACCGCCTTGAAGTTCCGTGATTTTTAAACGGTAGAAACGATACGAGCCGGTGGTGGTGACCGCGTAGGTGTTGGTAATGAAGCGACCTGCAAAAGTCTGATTGGAACGACTGTCCACGGTGTTCCAAACGGATCCATTACTGGAGCCTTGGAGCAGCCAAGCTTTGGGATCGCGATCGGGCGCATCGTTGGCACTTGAAATCGCGTAGCTCGTGACCGTGAACGGAGTGCCACCGGCCATGTTGTATCGCAGCCAGGTGTCCGCTTCAAAGTTACCAAGCCACTTCGTTCCCGTGTCACCATCGAAGGCATTTCCCTCGCCCTCGCCGGTGATCGGCGCGGAACTGGCAAGCGGCGACCCGCCGGAACTGACGCGCAGGCTGCTGTCGCTGACGGGGCGGGCGAAGACTTGGAATTCCGAGGCACTGAAGTAACTGCCACCGGATTGCGCCCGATAGTAGCGGTAGCTGTTAGCGGTGTTGGTGGTGCCAGTCCAGCGAGTGTTGGCGGGATAGCTTTCATAGCCGCGCTCGACGAGCACGGTGAAGGTGGTGAAGTTGTAATCATTTGAGGCGAGGATGGCGAAATCGGCCCGCTCAGAGGCATTTCCTCCGTTGCGAGGAGACATGACGAACCGTGATGGGCGGAACGAGGCTCCCGCGTCGAACTGCATCCAAGCCCTCTCGTTTCCAGAGGACAACCAGACGCCGTCGCGGTAGTCGCCGCCGAAATCGCCGTCCGTGACCCACAGAGGATTGAAGGTGCCGAAGTAGGTGGAGGAAACCATTGCTGTCTTGCCCGCGATCACACTTGGCGCAAGAATTACGTTTGCGACGTTAACCGTAAGTTGGTCTGTGCCTTGTAATGCACCGTCCTTGACGCTGAGCTCAATCACATAGCTTCCCGGCGCGGAGAAGGCGGCGGTGGTTTTCAGCATTTTCGAATCACCGATGCTAATGTCTCCCGGCCCGCTGATTTTTTTCCATTCATAAGCCAAGCGGTTGAAAGGGAGTTTATCATCGGTGACGATGCCTTCCAAAGTGACGGTGTCCAGCAGGGTGGAATTCACATCCGCGCCGGCGTTGACGGCGGGAGCGGTATTGGTGCCGCCAGCGATTAGGGCCTGCAGCGTTGAGGAGCGCGGATAGGTGGATTGGATGCCTGCGCCGTTGATGATGGAGGTGGCGGCGGACGGGCGGGAGCCGGGCGCGTATCCCACCTGTTGGACGTAGCCGCGCCCTGGATCGTTTTTGTCACCCGGATTGTAGTAGGTTTCCAGATTGGTGGTGTTGTAGTTGGTGTTAGCCCCTGTTCCGAGAGTGAGGTTGTAGGAACCGCCGGACCATGCGTAGAGCCAATGACGGCTGTTTGCTTGGCCGAGAACGTTCAGCGTGACCTCGGAGACATTTTTCTGATAGGTAATGTTGGCGCTGTGGTCCTCGGAGTAGATCGCGCTCCAGTCCATCCAGAACTCCTGCATGAAGTTATCGCTTACCAGCATGGGCCGGACGACGCCGTCACTGCTCCGGTTCATGCCGTTGATGTAGATCGCACCACCGTCGCGAAGGTATTTGAGGAAATTGCAGAATTTGTTATAACTGAGCGTGTTTCCGCCGGTCTCGGAGGAGGCGTTCGGATTGTTATACCCAGCGCCGTTCGAATTGAAGTCCCCGATGTGGACCGCCGTGTAGGGCAGATCTTGGAACTGGTTGCGAGTGATTTGCGAGTCACGCAACGAGTAAGCGATGAAGCCGACGCTGAACTGGTAGTCCTCGCCAGTTCGATAAAACAGGTTGTTTGTCACGGTGATGCGGATGGGAATTCCGTTTGATGGAGACAGCCACCTGATTCCGACTTGCAGCCCACCGCCAGCGATGCGGGCGAAGGCATTGCCGGTGAAGTTTAGGTCGGCCACATTTTGTGTGGCATTGACACCGGAGGCTCCGAGGTTTTGAAAATTATTATCCCTAAACGTCAGGCGATCGGCGTTTTGAATTTCAACGGCACCTGGCAGGTAACTGTATGAGGGGCGCTGAAATTCCGACCCCTGTATCGGAACTAGGCCAGTGTTGTTGATCGCTGTCCAAGTACTGTGCTCGATGCGGATGTTACGGAATTCGACATCCGTTACCCGTTGGGTCGCCGATGCGCCCATCACGCGGACGACCGTCTGGATTTGCGGAATGATGACTTCGGCGGTGGCCATGTTCTCCCCGGCACGCGGGATGTAATACAACCGATTGTTAGTCGCGTCCGCATACCATTCGCCCGGCTCGTCGAGGAGTTCGCGGGCGTTTTCCAAATAAGCATTGTTGATGCTTGGTTCAAAGGCGACTTGCCCGCCGACATCGCCCCAGGCACTGCCGGGGACGGTGAGTTCGGTGAGCGGAGTTTCGTAGCGAGGATCGTTATACTGGCTGGTGGCGGAGATTGGCAGGTAGTAGTCGCGCCAATCGGCCGTGGTATGGACTTCCGCGCGGGTGATGTTAGTGAGCGCTGCCGGCAGGGTCGCGGGATCGACAAGCAGGCGGCGGGTGTCGTTCGCGGTGTTGCGCGGGGCGTCTTTAATATCGATGGGATGCTTCGAGCGGGCACGGGTGCGGCGGTCGTTGTTGACATACAGTTGACGGAAGCTGGTATTCGGCACGGTGGCATACCAGACGCCGCCAGTCCCTTGGGTCCAGCCGGCAATTTTCACCCCACCGGAGAGCCGTGGCGGGTTGGCGGTGTCGCCTGCTTGCCAGACAACCTTGTAGCCGTTGCTGCCAGAGTCGAGCTGATTGAGGTCAAGGGGGGAGGTGAGGTAATAAGTTCCTGCGGAAAGCGAAACATCCACCTGCTGGGTCAGATTGATGTTGATCTCGCGGACGCGGGCTTTGGCACGGGTGAGGTTGACGGGACTGCCGGAGCTGGTGCCGTTTCCGGTGGCAGCACCCGTGGGTGACACATAAATTGTAACGGCGGAGACGGACATCGGCAGGGAGCTTGCGAGGACAAGCATCCCGGCCACGAAATGACGTGGTTTTTGCATGGGTTTTGGAGTTTGGGTTGGATCGTTCTCGTGCTTTTGCAGTGGAACTTCCCAGATGGAAGCATCGCGATGCTGCTAGCCTTGCGTGGCAAGTCAACGAGCCTGGCGTGCAACTTTAGGCGGAGAGCGTTCCCCCGGCACTGATCAACTCATACTAAAGACTGAGATTGAGTGGACAGTCGCACCTAGACTGGATAAGACTTGTGCCTATTCTTCCGCCGATGATTCTAAAAATTGCAACAATTCTTACGGTGGGACTGTCTTGTTCCCATGCCGCCGAGTGGTTAAATGAAACTCGGACCCGCCTGGTCCAACACCTTTGAGGATACGTACAACGAAAAAAAACGAGTCGCCGCGATTAAAGGTATCCTGCTGGATCTTGGCGACAATCACCGTGCGTTGTTCGATACCGAGACGCTGCGGTTGGTCACCGCCTACACAGGCGCGGTTGAGTGGGGCGGCACTCCGTGGACCGGCGAACATGGAAATTGATCTGCCTCGCTAACAAGGAGCCGGTCTTCAATACTGCCGCTGCTTCCGGTGTCGAGGGTCAGGGTGTCGAGGGTCAGTGTCGAGGGTCAGGTCAGTGTCGAGGGTCAGGTCAGTGTCGAGGGTCAGGTCAGTGTCGAGGGTCAGTGAAAGCGCCGGGATAAACCGGCTTGATGTCGAGGGTCAGTGTCGAGGGTCAGTGTCGAGGGTCAGTGTCGAGGGTCAGTCAGTGTCGAGGGTCAGTCCTCGCATGGTAACATTTTTCTCTTGATCTGGAGAAGACGTTGTTGAGGATGAGGCATGGCACGCCCTTTACGTTTTGTTTATCCGGGTGCCTGCTATCACCTGATGGCACGCGGCGACGGAGGCAAAATGATCTTCCTTGAGAGGGAAGATCATTTGTCGTTTCTTCATGGGTTGGGCCTGGTCTGTGGGAGTCATGGCTGGCGCGTCCATGCTTGGGTGTTGATGGGGAATCATTTTCACCTGCTACTAGAGACGCCGGAAGCGAATTTGGTTTCGGGGATGAGGCTCTTGTTGGGATCGTTTGGGCAGGGTTGGAATCGCCGTCATCAGCGCCGTGGGCATGTGTTTCAAGGTCGATACAAGTCGATTCCGGTGACGGGGGAGCGGGCGTCGGATCCGTTTCAATTCCGGGTGGTGGCGGATTACATCCATCTCAATCCGGCGCGGGCCGGCTTGGCGGGTGGAGTGAATGGCAAACTTGTGGGCTACGAATGGAGTAGCTTGCCGGGGTATCAGCGGGGAAAAGGGCCGCCGTGGTTGGTGCTCGACCGGGTGGTGGCGGCCTTCGAGTTGGCTCAAGATGGTCGCGGTCGGCGGGCGTATGTGAATTACTTGGAGAAGCGGGCTACAGACAACGGCGGCAATTTATCAGAAGCGGCGATGGCTGCGCTGAGGGGCGGTTGGTATTTGGGCGATGAGACGTTTCGGGATCAGTTGCTAGGACTCGTCAAGAAGGGTTCCAAACTTATGAGGAAAAAGGGGAGTCATGCAACCGCGCCGGTGAAGTGCCATGGCGAAGGAGAGGCGGAAAGGATGGTGGTGCGCGGGCTGGAAGAACTGGGTCTGGCGAATGATGCAGGGGAATTGATCCAAGCCCGCAAGGGAGATCCGCGCAAGATTGCCTTGGCATCGGTGGTGAAGGCACACACCAGTGTGAGCAACGAATGGCTAGCCCAACGATTGGAAATGGGTCACAATCGCTCGGTGAGCCGCCTCATCCGACAGGGAAATGAGAACTCGGAGACTAGAAAATTATGCTCAAAGCTGAGGAAAATGTTACCATGCGAGGACTGACCCCAAAGAGTGACGCGCATGCCGATTTTCTAACGATAAACAAAAAGGGCACCTTCATTCACATTCAAAAGCGCACCCCATAAGCCTGACTCTCATGCGATCTATCTATTTTTTCGGATTGTTGTTTTCCACAGCCGCGGCTGCCATTTCAGCGCCACGGTTCGAGTTGAAAGAGGGCGATCGGGTTGCCATGTTAGGCGATGCGTTCATCGAGCGGGAGCAGTATGCTGGCTGGATCGAAATCGCGGCGGCCACGCAGTATCCGGACCGCTCGATTACCTTCCGCAATCTCGGTTGGAGCGCGGACACGCCGGCTGGCGATTCCCGTAACGGATTGAGTCTTCTCATGGCGGGCAGCGAACCGCCGGACGAGGGCTGGCGGCAGTTGCAAATTCAGCTCGCCACTTACAAGCCCAACGTGGTGCTCCTCGGTTACGGCATGGCGGCGTCACTTCCCGGTGGCCCGTCAGCCGCTCAATTTCGGTCGGATCTGGAACGATTGATAGAAGCGGCACCCAAATCCACAGGCACCGATGTCCGCTTCCTGATGCTTGGCGCTCCGCCACGTTTCGAGCGTCCGGGCGAGGACCCGGTAACATTGAAGCTGCATCGCGAAAGGCTAACCGAAATCAACTCGGTGCTTCGGGAAATCGCTGCGAACCGAAACCTCCCATTTGTTTCCCTCGCCGATCTCAAACAGGACCCTGCCTATTCGCAAAACGGAATCCATCTTACGGATCAAGGCTACCGCGCCGTCGCCCGCCACCTCGAAAAGGCTTTGGATTGGAAACCAAACGCTTGGGACAAGGGCGCATCCGCAGCCTCTTTGCAAACTCATGTTTTAAAGAAAAACGAGTGGTTCTTCCACCGCTCGCGACCGGCGAACATGGCCTACATCTTTGGTTTCCGGAAAAAAGAACAGGGGCAGAACGCCGGCGAGATCGCCGGATTCGACAAGTTGGTCGCGGAGCAAGAAGCGGTCATCGCAACGATGCGCGATCTATCCAAGAACATCGTCGCGCCCGAGACTCCGGTGCGGACAGAATCCGCCGTGGCGGCCAAGGTCACACAGGCCCACCCGGAATTCACCATGGCGGATGGCTACGAAATTTCGCTTTGGGCGGAAAATCCTCTGCTCCATAAACCGACCCAGATGAACTTCGACCCAAGCGGGTTCTTGTGGGTCGCGAGTTCGGAAACCTATCCGCAGGTCGAGGTCGGTCAGACGCCTAACGACAAGATCATCGTCCTTGAAGATTCTGATCGAGATGGCAAGGCGGACAAGTCGTCCGTCTTCGCCGACGGCATGATGATGCCCACCGCCGTGCTCCCGGGCGATGGCGGTGTGTATGTCGGCCAGAGCACCGATCTGCTGCATTTCAAGGACACTAACGGCGATGGCAAAGCCGACTTGAAAACGCGCGTCCTCAGCGGCTTCGGCACCGAGGACACGCACCATAATATCCACACGCTCCGCCGCGGTCCCGACGGCCGCCTGTGGTTCAATCAAAGCATCTACACCCGCAGCGACGTGGAAACGCCCGGCGGAATTTTCCGGCTGAGAAGCGGTGGCATCATGCGCTTCGACCCGCGCAACTCGAAACTGGAATCGGTCTTCTACGGCTGGTGCAATCCTTGGGGCCACCAGTTCGATCGCTATGGCCAATCGTTTGTCACCGACGGTGCGGGCGGCGAGGGCATCAACTGGGGCGTCCCCGGTGCGATGTATTTCACCTTCGCCAAGGCCGGGAAAATTCTCGGCAGCATCAGCCCTGGAAGTTATCCAAAACTCGCCGGCCTGGAGATCATCGAATCACCGCATTTCCCGAAAGAGTGGCAAGGGTCGATGATCAGTTGCGACTTCCGCGCCCACCGCATCGTGCGGTTCGGAATCGCCGAAAATCAGGCGGGCTTTGCGGCGCAGGAAATGGGCGACCTGGTCCGGACCGACTCCGTTAACTTCCGTCCGATCGACGCCAAGATCGGCCCGGACGGCGCATTGTATATAGCCGACTGGTCGAACCCGATCATCAACCATGGTGAGGTCGATTTCCGCGACCCGCGCCGCGACCGCGAGCATGGCCGGATCTGGAAGGTGACCCGGAGAGGCAGTGCGCTTGCCGCCATTCGCGATTTTAAGAAGCTTAGCGAAAAGGATCTTCTAGCAACACTCACCAGCGACAGCCGTTACGACCGCGAGCAAGCCACTGCTGTCCTGATAGAGAGCAAATCCAGGACCCTTGATGCCGCCATCCAAAGCTGGCAAAACTCAGCGTCCGACGACCGCACCCGGCTCGCCGCACTGTGGCTTGCTCAGGGCCGCCACCAGCGCGATCCCGCCCTGCTAGAAAAAGTTCTCGCGAGCAAACAAGCCGAAATCCGCGCTGCCGGGATCCGCGTCCTCGGCGACTGGCTGCCGGAAAACTCGCTGGCGATCTTGAAATTTGCAATCGCCGATGAACATCCGCGCGTCCGGATCGAGGCGATCCGCGTGCTGGCGAAATTGCCGGGATGGGAGGCGATGGACACCGCGCTCAGCGCGCTTGGAAAACCGACGGACCGTTTTATCGATTACGCCCTTTGGCTGAATGTCCAGCAACGCGGCGAAGAATGGTTGGCTGCGCTTCTGGCTGGAAAAATCAAGGCCACCAACCGCGAAAAAGCGCTTCAGTTTACGCTCACCAATCTACCCCCCGGGAAGGCAGCTCCCGCGATTTCCCGACTTCTACCGAAGCCGATGCCTCGCGACGGGTCAGGTCCCTGGCTGGAGCTCGCCATCAACAACGGCGATGCGGAAGTCATCGACCGCGTCTATCAGCAAGCGGTATCGGGAGGTTTCGAACCCGCGCCGTCGCTCATCGCTCTGCGGGGAGTGACTGAAGCAATTACCCGCCGTCAGATCCCATTCAGCGGCGATGCTTCGTTGCTGCTCCCTCTGCTCGATCAGGGCGCACCTGAATCGAGAATTGCCGCTGCCTCCCTGGCCGGTGCGACAACCTCGACTGCCCTTCTTCCACGGTTGATAGAAATGGCGGCTGACGATTCCCTAACGCCCTTGGTCCGAGGTTCCGCGGTGACCGCACTTGCTAATTTCCCCGCGCCCGATGCCCGCGAGGCTCTGGTTGCGCTGGCCGATGCAAAATCCCCTTTTAAGCTGCGGCAGGAGGCGGCGCTGGCGTTGACCCGGCATCATCGCGCTGCGGCCATCCCCTTGCTCACGGCAGTGGTTACCGGATTGGACGACGCGGAAACATCGCGCCAGTTCTGGCGAGTGACACTTTCCTCCAAGGGTATATCCAAACAACTCGCCGCAGCGCTCGGGGAGAAGCCGATGTCGCCGGAGACCGCGAGTCTCGCATTGCAACACATCCCCGACGTGGCCGAGCATGACGCGCTGTTGAAAATTCTCCGTGAGCAAGCAGGAGAGGGTCAGGCGAAAATTTACAGCCAAGAACAAATCCGGAAGCTGGCGGAAATGGCGGAGAAGCTGGGCGACGCCGGCCGGGGCGAACTTGTTTACCGCCGGACTGCGCTGGCCTGCACCGTGTGTCACGCCATCGGCGGGGCCGGCGGGAAAGTGGGCCCCGACATGACCTCAATCGGCGCCAGCGCACCGCTGGACTATCTTATCGAATCGGTCGTGTTGCCCGGTGCCAAGGTAAAGGAGGGTTATCATTCCGTCATGATCGAAACCAAGGACGGCAAGGCGATCATGGGCCAACTTTTAAAGCACAGCGGCGGGATTTCTGTAATCCGCGATGGGGCTGGAGTCGAGGTCAGCATCGCGGATGACAGAGTCGTGAAACGAACCGACGCGGGAAGCTTAATGCCCGGCAATCTCATCGCGGCCCTACCGGATAACGACGTGAGCGATTTGTTCAAATTCCTCTCCCAGCTCGGCAAACCCGGCGCATTCGATGCGACTAACAGCAACGCGCCCCGGATTTGGGCGGTGATCGGGTTGAAGCCGGAAAATCAGGAGGCTGCTTCCCAAGGTAACTCCGCGTTGGGATGGGTTCCCCTAAGTGCCACGGTCAACGGGCGCTTGCTGCCACAGGACGTGAAAGCCGCAATTGGCGATGGCGGTGAGATCATGGTCGGCACCAAGCTGCAGCTCGCGCAGGAAGAAAAGATCTCACTGGCCTTTCCCGACGGCTTCAAACCCGTGGATCTGTGGATCGACGGACAACCTGCGGGCAGCGGCCAAGCGACCCTCAAGGCGGGGATGCACACGATCGTAGTCCGCTGTTTGCCCAAGGATCTTCCACTGCGGATGACTTGCGATCAGGGGACCTTTCTACCGGAGTGGTGAGGTGCTTGAGCTGGTGGCGAAGGGTTTATCCAACAAAGACATCGCAGCCCTACTAGAATTCTCCGAAAGCGGGACCAAGCAACACTTGCGGCAGATTCTCAACATTATGGTCTGATAGTTACCGATTAAAATCATCAGATCCCACGGGCCTTAACCCGGAGATCTGCGTTTATCAACTCACGTCAGCTGATGCGTCGGGTCAGTTGCGACCAGGCATCTGTTGATCTGACATCGGAGTTTGGTTTTTCGGGTTGCCCATGTTGTGGGTCGATCCGGACGAGCCAGTTTCAGCACAACTCGAAATGGCGAGGGCACCAAACAGGAGACCAAGCAGGCCGAATGAAGTTTTAAGGATAGTTTTCATGGTTGTGGATTTAGTTGCAGGTTCTGGTTCAGAGAGTGGCGGAGTGCCGCTCGCCCGAAGGATGTCCATCATGCGGGGAAACCGGCAGTGAAGTTTCTCGTCCGGCCCTGTGCCGGGGAAGAGTGGACGATGGATGATCGCCATGGATGGCCGTCCGTCCGGATCGGGATGGCGACGGGAAAGAGCAGCGCGTCTTTGTTAGCCACGTCGTTGAAGTGTCCACCCCTTCGTAGGGCATGAAGATCGCCAGTCCCATTCGCTCCCACTGAAACAAGTCTTCCGACATCGCCAGCGCGATGCGCGGCCCCCGCGACGAGAGCGCTGTATAAGTCATCACATAACGATCCAGCGGCTCGATGAAAGTGATACGCGGGTCTTCGCAACCGCCGCCGTCGGGCCGCAGCTCGAAATCCGCCTCCGGCTCCAGCGCGATGCCCATTTGCTCGACGCCCACCGGATCGCCGGCGTCGTTGAATCGCACGCGCGCGATGCCAATGCGCGAGTAGTTGCCCCGCGCCACCAAGCGGGGAAAGAGATAGAGTTGCCCGTCGCGACCGCGCGCGGATGCAGGGTTCAAGACGCCTCCCACCTCCACCGGATTGCCCGGCTCCGGCCTCCATCACGACACCGAGGCGCTGCAATTGGAAAGAGTGATTCATGATTTCAGATTTAATGGCTCGGCCTTTATTTGCCGCCGGGCGTTCCGCACGACTTTCACCAGTTCCAAAACGATCAGCGGAATTGCACCCACCGCGAGCAGCATGAGGCAATCGGAGAAGGACATCAGGGAGGTCTTCAAGAAACTGGCGAGGACAGCAGTGTGATGGCTCCACACCTGGAGGCCGAAAGGAATGGCAACCACGACCCATGTTAATCAGCGCGGCGGCAATGATTCTCCGGTGATGATCCGCAAAGCGTCAGTGAGCAGCCCCCCCCCACCTTTTTTATAAGTGCTTGCCAATCTTCCCAGTTCACCTGGCATGGCGGCCGGTGACAGAACGAAATCAACACAGCCGACAGCCTGAGCACTGGTGGGCATGCTGTCAAATTCCGCAGAGCTGTCCTGAGCAAAGGTCGTTCCTCCCACTGCCTTGATTTGCTTGCACCCCGCAGCACCGTCGCCATCCATCCCGGAGAGGATAATACCGACAGCATACGCCCCCATCTCTGCGGCTAAAGAAGTCAGAAACAAATCCACCTGCACGTTCCTCTTGCTGCGCGGGGAGACGACCTTGAAGGCATAGTCATCAATGGAAAGATCCGCGTCCGGTGGAATGACATAGACGTTGTTAGCCCGAATCGGCATCGCCATGGCAGCCACCGTTACTAACATTTTCGTATGACGCGACAGAATCA
>JAYTLO010000410.1:0-13098 GCA_043729385.1 Akkermansiaceae bacterium | reverse complement strand
AGACTACTTATCCACCTGAACTCCATCATGAGCAGGGTGTTGCGGGAATACAATTCCCCCAAAAGCCTAACAGACTAAAAAGACAGTTGCTGTCCGCCTCGCCAATGAGCGGAGCAAGAAAACGCGCGGCAGCTCATCCCTTGCGCGTCTCATTGGCAGCAAGACAAGAGCACCCACCTCGCTGCGCGTGGAAGAATTGCCTTTTCCTGCGGCGAGAAATTGTTAGCTTCGCCCCGCTTGTTTCTCGGATCTCTACAACCCAACCTCACCATGCCAACCGAATCACAAATCATCGCGGCGGAGCGCAAAGCTCTGATGGGCCTGTTATCGGAAATCCCCTTGCGCTCGGTGGATGAGAACGTGGTCATCGCCTCGTGGAACATCGCCCAGTTTTCTAACAAGAAAAAGGTCCGCGCCTTGCAATACATCGCCGACATTTGCGAGCGCTTCGACATCATCGCGATCCAAGAGGTGAAATCTAACTTGCAAGGGCTGGCGAAATTACAAGACCTGCTGCCGGGAAACTATCAGATCCTAGTGTCCGACCCCACCGGTAACAGCGAGCGGTTGGCGTTTCTCTACGATAAGCGGACGGTCATCAGCACCGGCCTAGTCTGTGAAATCGCCTTCAATGGCTCGATCTCAAACCCCGAAGTCTTCCAGTTTCAGCGCACGCCGTATTGCGCGTCGTTCCGCGCTGGGCGCTTCGATTTCACGATGGTCTCCGTCCACATCGCGGAAGGCTCGAGGCTCCAAGACGTCGGATTGGTCGTGCGGAAAAAGGAGATTGAGGAGCTGGTGAGTTTCATCAAACGGGAGGCGAAGCGTCCCCAAGGCTCGGTGTTCGATCCCGATTTTTTTCTGGTCGGAGATTTCAACATCCAGGCCGATGGCGACTTGTTTTTCCAAGCACTAACAGGCGGACCGGAGCCACGCTTCAAGATGCCGCCGGGGATGAACACGTTGGGCACCAACTTCGATCAAACGAAGACCTTCGATAAGATCGCTTGGATCCCGAGCGGGGAGTTCGAATTCAGTGGAAACTTCGGGGTGATCCCATTCGGTAAGGTGCTCTATCAGGAGCCGGGCCAGCCGCCGAATGCCGCGCGCGCGGAAGTCAGCGACCATTTGCCGCTGTGGGCGGAGTTCCGCGTGACCGAGCTTGAGCACGAACTCAACCAAATCCTCAACCGCGAGCGCTGACTGCTAACAAGCGGCGCATCCCGCGCCACGGTGGAAAATTCTGGGATCGGTTGATTTTCCGATTGTCAAAAGCTGCGAGGCCACTCTTACTCCCGGTCCGCCTGAAAAGGCGGTGGAAATCATGGCCCGATAGCTCAGTCGGTAGAGCAGTGGATTGAAAATTCACGTGTCGGCGGTTCAAATCCGTCTCGGGCCACTTCTTCCTCGCATGTTGCGTGGCAGGTCACTCGAATCCCAGCTTTCAATCGGGCGATTCAGTTTCGAAGCCGCCGTGCATTCCTGCAAAGAAATGTAATTCTTTCCGCATTATTTTCAGGGTATCTAAACTATTCTCGTGGATGAGTGATTGCACCAAAATGGTAACAAGTTGGTGGTGAGCAGCTTGATTGTTGTCTGTTCAGTTTGGCACGCGGCTTGCGAGGCTGAGATGAGCCTCCCGCTTGAGAGGCAGCCACCCGGTGAAGTCGCTCCCTTACCTTCACCGGTGGGTTGCCTTTCAGGTGCCATGCAACCAGCGTATGAAAATTTGCATCAATTCTCGGGATTTGAGTCCCCGCCAAAAGGCGTTGGTCGAAGACTATCTGCACGATAATTTCTCCTTTGAAGGCAAGTCTCCCACCCTGGTTTGGAAACAGGACACCTCGGGTTACATGCTGTTAGGCTATCCTCGGCGTAACTCGGTCGAGTTGGAAGTCAACGTTATGGGGCACGACCCGCGGTCGATCATGTTCCGGGTTCACGAGAACGAGCTGATGGAAATCGCGGGCCGAGAGAAGTTGCTGGATTTCAGGAACGCGATGGAAGCTTGGGGCACCGGAGGATAATCAAATGATTGTTGAACGGCGTGCCGCCCCAGAGTGGTGAAATTTCCACGCTGCCGAAGGGTGAGAGGATGTTTTGGAAATCGTCCGCTGTCGGGTAGTGGGTGGGCGCGGCTTTCATCCAGAAGGTCGCTTTGGCCAGCCAATCGCCGAGCACGGTGACTTTGAAACGCCATGAAGCATCGCGCAATCCGGAGCGGATGATGAGCAGACCCCCGGGAGCGACGCGAGAGGCGGCGAGCTTGAGTAGAGTTTCCTGCTCGCCTGGAGTGAAGAACTGGAGGATGTCGAGAATGCTCACATTCCCTTGGTGATCGGGCAGGCCGCTGCGCGCGTCGTGGTGGGAGAACGACAAGTCGCGAGCGCGTGAGGCGACCGCACCACGGCGCGCGGATTCGATTTTCCGTGGGTCGTAGTCGAGGCCGTGGAGCGGCACGTCGATACCCTCGGCCCGCAGGAAAAATGCCAGCAGCCCGAGGCCGCAGCCGACGTCTAACAACGGCAACTCCATGCCACGGAGATTTTCCGTGAGAGCGGTGTAGAGTGGATCGGTCCGCAGTTTGGCAGCGACGTAGTTCCGATCCCAGCGCCCGGGAAACATGGCCGCAATTTGACGAATGGATGACTTAGTCATGAGACGGGTGGCTAAGGTGATCGAGTGGATTTGCGCCGCGGGAGATGAGGTGGGGCAGGCGGGCGAGAAAACCGAAGAACAGGCGAATGTGCATCCACGAGAGCAAGGTGTTGTCCCTCAAATAACGAAATTGGGAAATGCCGCCCTCCTCCTTGCTCGGGTAGCGGACGGGAGTCGGCAGATTGATGATCGGCACCCCGCGCCAAGCGAGGCGGACGGCGACTTCGGGGTCGAAATCAAAGCGCCGGGCATAGCGGGTGGATTCCAAGACTTCGAGTAGGGTCTGCGCCGGATAGAGCCGCATTCCAAAGAGAGAGTCGTCGATTCCCCAGCCGAGGGTTTCCAGATTCGCCCAGAAGTTAGAAATTTTTCGCCCGTTCACTCGCAGCGCCGGTGCGGATGCGTCGAACACCGGCTTGCCGAAAACCGCGGCTTGCGGCTGGGCCGCAGACAATTTGAAAAACTCCGGGACATTTCCCGCAGGGTGCTGGCCATCCGCATCCATCGTTAGCACATGGGTGAATCCGGCCGCAATCGCCTCCCGCAAGCCGTAGAGAACCGCCGTGCCTTTGCCGCCATTTTCCACGAGTGTTAGAATTCGGAATGCCGGAGTTTCTGGAGCCACCAACTGGCGGATGGATTCCGGCGAGCCGTCGGTCGAGCCGTCGATGATCACCCAGACCGGAGTGTTGAGAGCCATGGCGGCACTAACCGTTTCTAGCAGGATCGGCCCGGTGTTGTAGCTGGGAATCAGAATTAGCGGTCGCACATCGGCCATGTGGCGACTGCTTTAGAGGGCGGAATCCAAAGGGGCAAGCCATGTAATGCCCGTATCACTGGACGATCTGTCGCCGGAGTGGATCGGGTTTTGAGAGTTCCTGTTCGTAAACTGCGGCAAGCCGGTCGGTGAATGCTTGCGAGGACTCGCCGGGCTGCGGATACAACGGCGCGCCGAGATCGAAGCGGATGCTGATGGGGAAAACCGGACGCCGCCAGAGTGGCCAGCCTTTTTGCAGGAAGCGGGTATTGCTGCGGATGAAAATCGGATAGACCGGCACCTGCGCGCGGCTGGCGATGATCGCACAGCCGCCCTTGAGCGGATTGATCCAGCGGGCATCGGGCCGGGTCCGGGTGCCTTCAGGAAATAATAAGAGCTGGCCACCTTCCGTGAGAGATCGGGACGCATCGCGGATCATCCGGTTTATCCCGTCATTAGCGATGTAGCCGGCCAGCCGGGCACCACCGCCGAGCAGGGGATTCATCAGGATCGGCTTCTTCATCACGCACACCGCCGACGGCAGCCGGGCGATGATGAATACCACGTCCCACAGCGAGGTGTGGTTAGGCGCAGCGATGAAGGAATGTTTCAAGTCGCCCAGGGCATCGAGCGCAGTTAGATCTGCCCGCACCAAGTCCGAAAGCCGCAGATAGACGACAAATTTCCTGAACAACTGATGCAACGAAGCCCGCCCCAATCTTTCGCCCGTGCGTCTCGGTAACAACAAGTGCAATGGCCCACCGATCAGCGTTAGTAAACCGCCGAAAACTCCCCAGTAAAAGAGGCCCAGCGCCATCATCACATAATCCCATGGGGCACGCAGCCACCAGCGGAGCGTCATCGCTTCCTGAGAATGAATGGTAAGGGCAGTGGGATCGGTGAAAGGCACTTGCCGCGAGGCTAGGGACGATTTTTCAGGCGGTCGATTTGATTTTTCCAAGCCTATCGGCTTGTCACGCAAGGCCTTCCCCATGGCATGATTTCCCGCAGATGAGTCCTGATCTTCACACCGCGCTGCAAGCGCTGCCGCATGGTCCTTCGTTCCGGTTTGTGGATGAGTTGAAATCGCTGGTGCCGGGGCGGGAGGCGACTGCCATCTATCAGGTGCGGGGCGACGAGGCATTTCTCGCGGGGCATTTCCCCGGTCATCCGATGATGCCGGGGGTGATTCTCATTGAGGCCATCGCCCAGCTCGGTGGGGTGGTGGTGCAGACCGATCCAGAACTTCCCCCAATGGCGGACTTGCGG
This sequence comes from Akkermansiaceae bacterium, assembly GCA_043729385.1. Classification (GTDB taxonomy): domain Bacteria; phylum Verrucomicrobiota; class Verrucomicrobiia; order Verrucomicrobiales; family Akkermansiaceae; genus Luteolibacter. Next base: position 8,414 of record JAYTLO010000410.1, on the reverse strand, counting down.
CTGACAGGAGTGCGCGCAGCGAAAATTTTGGGTGCCGCAGTGCCGGGGGATGTCTTGGAAATCCGCGCGAAGGTCGAGGGGCGGCTCGGCGGGCTGGTGCAGATCGAGGGTGAGGTGACTGTGGCAACGGTGTTGCTCGCATCGGCCAAAGTCACCTTGAGCGGGACGCTGTAGCTTGTTAGGGTTCGTCGGCTTCGGCAGGCGGGGCTTGGCCGCCGTTCATTTGAAAGCGCATGCCACCGCCTTTGAAGCTTTCGTCCATGTTGAGAGCGTCCACGCGCAGGCGGATGTCGGCAGGCGCGGCGGCTTTATCTTGAGCGGTGTCCCAAGGGCCGCTCCATGTCACATTCCCTTGCGGGTCGCGCACGGTGACTTCCTTGGCTCCGTCCTTGGCCTTCACTTCCACGCTGCCTTGCGCGTCCATTTGTCGGAAAACGCCACTGCCTTGGACCTGCACCTTGCCCGCGCCGACGCCTGGCAGGGCAAACCCCGCTTGGCCGATGGCTCCTTGCATGCGTTTCTGTAAATCGCGCATCGCTTCTTCGATCTGGGCGGGTGCTTGGCCAGGATCGCCACCGAGGTTGAATCCGCCTACGTTGCCAGCGATGGCATCGCGCACGCGTTCCGCCAATTCCTTGGGCAGACCTTCGAGATCGAGTTGGTCGAGAGTGTGAGGTGCATTGTCCGCAATCTCGGTGGGCTTGATGCCGAGGGTCACCTCAAGCGTGGCTGACTTGCCTTGGTGGATGAGATCGATGCTGATAGATTCACCCGGCTTGTGACCGGAGACTTGCTTGGAAATTTCCTGAGGTGAACCCACTGGCTGGCCAGCGACCTTGGTGATCACATCGTTCACCGCGATTCCAGCTTTGGCGGCTGGGCCGTCTGGCACGAGCGAGCGGACGACAATTCCTTCACCGGGCTTGAGCGCGAGATGATTCGCTAACATATCCGGCACCTCACTGGAAACGACGCCTAGGAACGCGGTCTCTACCTGCACTTGAGGCGGTGCAGCGGGAAGTTTGATTTCTGGCAGCGCGGCTTCCTTTTCTGCGACAAGCGGTGGCGGTGGTGCATCATCTGCGGGTGCTTCTAAGGCGAACGCAGGGGAAATGATAGCGGCGGCAAGACCGGCCGTGATGAGTAATGATGATTTCGTTTTCATGTCCTACTTCCTGTGAGCGCAGTGACTAAATGGTTTTGTTTATCGAACTCCTATCAATTCGTTTTAGCCGGAACTAACATATACTCAACTCGCGGTTGTTCGACTTGGTAGGTGCGACCCTGTTTGTCTTTGAGAGTTATCATATCTTTATAAACCACGCGGACCAAACTGTGTGGTTGGTTGTTAGCTTTCCACACCACGCCTTCATCATGCACTTCACTCACGCCGCGGTTGAAGGCGGCGGGCACTAAATTCCCATTCGCGGGGCGGGCGACTGGCGAGGAAACTTGCCTCATCTGACTGCCGAGCTTTTCAGGAGTTTTTCCCGTAGGCATCAGCAGCGCGGTGGCTGCACCGATCAATGCCACTGCGGCAGCTGCGCCCCACAGCGGGCGCTGGCGGCGGGTGTGTCCTGCTGGGTTTGCTTTAGGAAATAACACGATCTTTTCATTCACTGAGAACGGAACTTCGTGGACGATCGCTTCGAGCAGCGCCAAGAAATCAGCGGGTAATCTAGCAGGCGAAGTTTTCCGAAGCAGTGCCTCGAAGCGGATTTCCTCATGGCCGAGTTCCGTCAAAGTGCCATCGGCGGCGGCTTCCAGCCGCGAGAGCAATGCGTCATCGAGCGCGCTAACTTGGAGTTCACGAAGTTGTGCTTCGAGGGATGATGGGTCGTGAGTCATAGCGATAAGTTAGATGGAAAGGTCACCGCGGCGGCGGGCACTGCTGAGGTTCTTTTTGAGAGCTTCCAAACCATAGCGATACCGAGATGCCGCTGTGTTTTGCGAAATGCCAAGAGTTTCACCAATCTCGGCGAAGGTGCGCTCGCCCCAGATTTTCATGACGATGACTTCGGCAAATTTCTCAGGCAGCTCTTTGAGACTTTGTTCGAGCTGGGCGCGAGTTTCGTCATCAGATGATTCGGTTTCGAACCACGGCAATAAGGCATCGTAAGCACCGGATTCTGCATCGGCGGTGACGCTGTCTTCGCGGCGTTTGCGGCGGTCGTCGCGGCGGCTTAGGTCGATCGCGAGCCGGCGAATGGCGGTGTAGAGATAGGGCTGCCACGCGTCCTGCCCGCCGACGAATTCGCCCGTGCGGACTTTCTCAACGAGCTTCACCAACGCATCTTGGAAGATGTCCTTCGCGTCTTCTTGCGAGCGCGTTTGCTGACGCGCGAAGAGTAACAATTTAGGGCCAAATTCCTCCAGCCACTCCCGCCAAGCGGAAGCGGCGGGTGATGCTTCTGAGACCGCAGTTAGAGATGCCATGGGAGTGTCTTCGTCCATAGAGCGGAGTAAGGTGCGGGATTTGTCTCCCGGGTGAAATGAGTGATCAGAATTTCCAGCGAGCGAGTTTGCAGACTCGCTTGAAATGCATGACATCGACCGGGGTGATCGAGAGCCGAGTGCCGCGTTGGCAGACTTGCATTTCGGCAAGCAGGCTGTCGGCCTTCATCGCCTCGAGCGTGAGCATTTCATGGAATTTCCCGACGAATTCGAAATCCGTTAGCCACCAGCGGGGCTTCTCCGGCGTGGCTTTGGGATCGTAGTAATCGCTCTTCGCATCGAACTGCGTGGGATCTGGATAAGGCTCGCCGACGACGCGGGCGATGCCGGTCACGCCCGGTGGCTTGGCATTCGAGTGGTAAAATAAGGCAAGGTCGCCGGGCTTCATTTCCCGCCACATGTAATTTCGCGCGAGGTAATTTCTAACACCACTCCACGGCTCGCGTTTCACTTCCGCGAGGTGGTCGATGCCGAAAACGTCGGGCTCGGATTTGATCAACCAATGGCGCATGGCGGTCAGGCGATGGCTTGAATGAGCGTCGGCTTGGCGGCGGGCAGGGCAAGATGCTCGGGTCCGAGTTCGAGTCCTTGGGCGGCACGGACGTCGGCCTCGATCGCTTCTAACACGTCTAACTCCGGGCGGAAATTCGCCGCGTGATATGAGCTGCGGACGAGCGGGCCGCTGGCGACGTGGCGGAAGCCTTTCGCGAGCGCGATGGCCTTGTAGTCATCGAAGGCAGCGGGCGTGATGTATTCCACGACCGGCAGGTGCTTCTGTGTCGGGCGTAAATATTGGCCCATCGTCAGCACGGTCACGTCGTGTTCCAGCAGATCGTCCATCGCGCGGAGGATTTCCTCATGGCGCTCGCCGAGACCTAACATGATCCCGCTTTTGGTCGCGACCTTGCCATTCACCAACGCCTTGGCCTTCTTCAAAACGGTGAGGCTGCGTTGGTATTGGGCGCGCGAGCGGACCAGCGGGGTGAGCCGCTCCACGGTCTCCAAGTTGTGATTGAAAATGTGCGGGCGGGCATCCATCACCATCGAGAGCGCCCAGTCGCGGTCGTTGAAATCCGGCACCAGCACCTCGATGATGATCTCCGGATTTGCCCGGCGGACAGCCTCAATGGTGCGCTTGAAATGCTCCGCGCCACCGTCCCGCAGATCGTCGCGGGCGACTGCGGTGATGACAACGTGTTTCAAATTCATCCGGCGCGTCGCCTCGGCGACGCGGGCGGGTTCGTCGGACTCCAGCGCGTCCGGCTTGGCGGTTTTCACCGCGCAAAACCCACAAGCGCGAGTGCATTTGTCGCCCGCGATCATAAACGTCGCGGTGCCCTGGCCCCAGCATTCCCAACGGTTCGGGCACTGCGCTTCCTCGCAAACAGTCACCAGCTTGAGATCGGTGATCAGAGATTTCGTGGACCAAAACGCTGGGTTGTTAGGCAGTCGTACTTTGATCCAGTCCGGCTTCTTGTCCCGGTGCAACGTCGGATCCATCTTCATTTTCGGCCCACAACTACTCATGTCGGCGGGAACCTAGGCCCGTGATTGGCAGCGGGGAAGCGGAAAGTGTCCCGGCTGTCTCAGCCGGATCTTTGCACTCCCGGCTGAGACAGCCGGGACACTTTCCTGTCTCACCAGAGGGTCTTGATGCCAGGGTAGGTGGGGATGATCTTGTCTGATGTGATGATCGGAATCTGATAGGCCAGAGCAGAGGCGATGATGAGCCGGTCGAAGGGATCTTTGTGAATGGGCGGGAGTGCGGCGGCGGCAATGCAGATGGAAGAGGTGAGCGCGAGTTCGTTGAGGGTGTGTTGCAAGAGGACGGCCGGGAACCAGCGGGCGAGTTCGCAGGGAATGCTGAGTTTCCCAGTGGCGAGCTTCTGGCCGATTTCAAACGCGGAAATGACGGAAACACCGACTTCGGAACCGGGTGCTTCGAGCAAGATTCGCACTTTTTCCGAGAATTCGTTGCCACCGTTTTGAATGGCGAGTAGGCCGCAAGTATCGAGCAAATAGGCAGGATTCATCGGTTCTCCTCCGGCCATTCTTCCTCACTTGCAGGCTCGGTGGGATCGTAGCCGGGAGCAAAAGTGGCTTGCAGGGCGGGATCGTGAGTCAAGCGGCGGATGGGCTTTTCCTCCGGCGGGCGGGGGCGGGTGATTTCCGCCACTTGTTTGCCATTGCGGCAGAGAATGACGGTTTCGCCATCTTCCTCGACGGCTTTGACGAGTGCAGAAAGGCGGCTTTTGGCTTCGTGCATGTTGATGGAAATCATGATTAGCTAGGCTAGCTAACGAAGTGGGGGTGTCAAGCCGAGTGAAAGCTTCAGATGGGGTAAGCGTTTGCTTCCCGCTTGCCGCCGGGTTGTTGCCGTTCACACTCCCGCCAGTGAACTCAGCGCCCCTTGGATTTTTCGACTCAGGTGTCGGTGGTTTGACCGTCGTCCGCGCCGTGCAGGAGCTTTTACCGGCGGAAAATATCCTCTATCTCGGCGACACCGCGCGCCTGCCTTACGGCTCGAAAAGTCCGGAAACCATCCGCCAATTCGCCGATGAAGACGTCCGTTTCCTCATCGCCCGCGGCGTGAAAGCCATCGTCGTGGCGTGCAACACGGCGACCGCCCACGCCTTGCCGAGCCTGCATGAGAAATACCGGATTCCCATCCTCGGTGTGATCGAGCCGGGCGTGGAAGCCGCGCTTTCTTGCCCGGATGCCACGCGCATCGGGATCATCGCCACCCGCGGCACGATCCGCTCCCACGCCTATCAGCACGCGCTCGCCCTGCGCAAAACCGGCCTGATGATCCACGGCCAAGCCACGCCGCTGCTGGTGCCATTGATCGAGGAAAACTGGCTCGACCACCCAGCCACGCGGCAGGTTTTGAGGACTTATCTCGATCCGTTGGTGGAGAAGGGCATCGATACCCTGATGCTCGCGTGCACCCATTATCCACTGCTCATTCCCGTTTTAAAAGACCTTCTCCCGCCCGATGTCCGCCTCGTGGATTCCGCGACGACCTGCGCCGAGCATTTGAAAATGGAACTCACCCGGCTCGGGTTGCTTGAGGCTTCCTCACGCGAGGGTTCGTTAGAAATCCACCTCACGGACCTCTCCGAGGAGTTCGAGGTGCTGGCTCGCCAGTTCCTCACGAAATCGCCCGGACGCATCCACCGCGCAGTGCTTGGCGGGTAGCGGCATTCGCGTTTATTCGCGTCCATTCGCGGTTAAATTTCTCGATCTACGACCACCCCGGCGGCTGCCGGGTTTAGTCTTGATTCGTTTCCATTCCCCGGAACACTCACCGCTCCCCCTGCCTTTGAAAATCACCATGAAACTATTTGGAACCGACGGCATCCGTGGCCGCGTGAATGAATTCCCGATCACCGCCGAGGTCGCCCTCCGCATGGGCAAGGCCGTCGCTAACGTCCTCCGCGCGTCCGGCCCGCGGCGGAACCGCGTGCTCATCGGCAAGGACACCCGCATTTCCGGCTATATGCTGGAATCAGCGATCACCAGCGGCCTCGTTTCCATGGGAATGGACGTCTATCTCGTCGGCCCCATGCCCACCCCGGCGGTCGCGCATTTGACGAAATCCATGGGAGCCGTCGCCGGCATCATGATCACCGCGTCCCACAATCCGTATGAGGACAACGGCATGAAAATTTTCGGGCCAGACGGCTACAAGCTCTCCGACGACCTCGAAGCTCTAATCGAACGTCACATCATGGGCGACTTGCCCGAGGCCGCACCCTTGCCGCCGCGTCAGATCGGCAAGGCCCACCGCATCGACGACGCCCGCGGCCGCTACATTGAGTTCGCGAAACACACTGCCGATAACATTTCCCTCCAGGGTCTGAAAATCGTCGTCGATTGCGGAAACGGTGCCGCCTATTTTATCGGGCCGCTCATTTTCAAGGAACTCGGCGCGGAGGTTATCACCGTCTGCAACGAACCCGACGGCCTCAACATCAACGAAGGCTGCGGCGCGCTCCACCCCGAGGCTGCCGGCGAACTCGTCCGCAAGCACAAGGCCGACCTCGGCATCTCGTTCGACGGCGACGCAGACCGCGTCATTTTCACCGACGCCAACGGCCAAGTCGTCAGCGGCGACCGCATTCTCGGCCTCTGCGCTCTCGGTCTCAAGGAGCAGGGAAAACTCCGGCACGACACCCTCGTCGCCACCGTCATGAGCAATCTCGGGCTGATCGAAGCCATGAAACAACACGGCATCAACGTGGAAACCACCGCCGTCGGCGACCGCAGCGTCATCGAATGCATGAGGAAAAACGGCTACTCATTTGGCGGTGAAAATTCCGGCCACCTCATCTTCGGCGACCACGTCACCACCGGCGACGGCATTCTCAGCGCGCTGCAAGTCCTGCGCATGATGATCGGGCGCAAGGCCACGCTCGCCCAACTCGCCGCCATCATGCACGAGTATCCCACCCAGCTCGCCAACATGCCGGTGCCCTCCAAGCCGCCGTTAGAAAGCCTGCCAAAGCTTCAGAAACTCATGCAGCAAGCCACCGCCGAGTTCGGCGACAGCGGCCGCCACCTGATCCGTTACTCCGGCACCGAGAATAAAATCCGCGTCCTCGTGGAGCACCGCGAAGCCGAGACGGTGAAGGAGTGGATTGGGAAATTTACCGAAGCCGTGAGGGAGGACATCGGGGTGTCGGCGTGAGGTCGTCGCCTTCTGGCTTGCTCCCGCAAGTCGCTCATTTTAGCCTAACGCCATGAAACAGACTGAACTCATCGGACGCATCACTTGCAACGCGGACATTTTCGGCGGCAAGCCGATCATCCGGGGACACCGCCTCGCCGTTGAGCACGTCCTCGACATGCTAGCTGCCGGAGATGACGCGACGACTATCCTGAGCGGCTATCCATGGATGGAACCCGCCGACGTTCAAGCCTGCCTAGTGTATGCGTCGCTGCTTGCCCGGCATGAGCGGATTGAGCTTTTCCCAACGTCCCTCGCGTCCTGATGGCGTCCATCTTGCTCGATTCATGCGTCTGGAGCGGTTCGTTGCCGATCCTTGCCGCGCTCGGGCATGACGTCATTTGGTCAGGTTCGTGGGCCAAAGATCCAGGCGACGTTGCGATCTTGGCTGCGGCACATTCTGAGGAACGCATCCTCGTCACCCTCGACAAGGACTTCGGGGAATTGGCCATTCTGAAAGGTTATTCTCACTCCGGGATCGTTCGATTAAGCGGATTCAGGGCTGCGCAAATGGCGGCTGTGGTCCATCACATTGTCCAGACTTATGGGCAGGAACTCCACGCCGGAGCGATCGTCACCGTGGATCCCGACCGGATTCGAATCCGTGCTAAATAAAACGCTGATGCCTCTCTTCAAACACCGCGCCATCCAGGACTTCCCCATCGGGAATATCCCGCTCCGCGAGCACTTAAGGAGAGTGGGCGTCTCGCCCACTCGTCCTCTAACGTTTCACCCCGAGGCATGGTTCGATCACGCCGACCTTACTGCTTTCTTAGCCAGCGGCAAATCCACCCTCGTCGATTCAGCAAACATTCCTCTCGCTTGGAGCGGACCAGGCCCGGAGACTTCCAACACTTTCCCCGCCACGTCCTCCTGCATCATCATTCATCCCTGGGATCTCCTCCGCGCGAACGAACTCTACGTTTCCTCCCTCACGGAAAACGTCATCCTCGGCGAAGTCCACCCGCTCGCCGTCATCGAAGGCATCGTCCACATCGGCCACGGCACTCGGATCTTGCCCGGCGTCTTTATTGAGGGAAATGTCGTCATCGGAGCCAACTGCAAGATCGGTCCTAACTGCTACATCCGTGGCAACACCAGCATCGGCGACAACTGTCACATCGGCCAATCCGTCGAAATCAAGAACTGCCTCATCCTCTCTCACACCAACGTCGGCCACCTCTCTTACATCGGCGACTCCGTGTTAGGCGAGCATGTCAACCTCGGTGCC
>JAYTLO010000409.1:0-26759 GCA_043729385.1 Akkermansiaceae bacterium | reverse complement strand
AGCCGCTCTTCCAGCGCCGTCGTCTTTTCTGAGTTAATCGGGCTTTGCACAGCCGTAGCAAGTCCGCGCCAGCCCGAAATGACAAGACGCGATCCCAGTAAGGAGTACGGACATTTTGTCCGCGCTTTCTCACGGGGTGCTGCTGAGGAGACGCTCGCTGATAACAATGTTTTCCCGAAAGCGCTCTTGTCCGCAGGGGTGTCAGGGCCATACGCTTGTGACGAACCTCTCAATTCCCAAAAAATCATGAAACTGAAATTCTGCGGTGCCGCTGGCACCACCACTGGCTCGCAGCATCTTTTGGAGATCAATGGCAAGCGCATCCTTCTCGATTGCGGACTCTATCAGGGTTCTCGCAAGCACGCCTACGAGGTGAATTGTTGTTTCCCGCACTTCGATCCCAAGTCGATTGACGCGGTGATTTTATCGCACGCGCACATCGACCACAGCGGCAATTTGCCGAATCTAACGAGCAAGGGCTACACCGGAAACATCTATGCCACTCATGCCACGCGCGATCTCTGCCAGATCATGTTAGCGGACTGCGCGCGGATCCAAGAAAGCGACATGGAGTGGCTCAATAAGCACCGGAAAAAGGAAGGGCTGGAGCCGGCGACGTTACTTTATAGCGAGCAACAGGCGGAGCATTGTTTGCGGCAGTTTGTGACGATCAGCTATGATCGACCGATGCTGATTTCTGACGGAGTGACGCTGACCTTCATCGATGCTGGGCACATCCTCGGCAGTGCGCAGGTGCTGCTAGAAGTGGTCGATCATGCGGACGGCAAGAAGAAGCGCTTCCTGTTTTCCGGCGATGTCGGACGCGGCTCTAACGAAGTGCTGCGCGATCCGGTGCCGGTGCCCGACGTCGATTTCCTGCTGATGGAAAGCACCTACGGCGGTCGCGAGCATGAGGCACCGCCGGGAGTGGGTGGGCACTTCGGCGAGATCATCCGCCAGGCGGTCCAGCGTGGCGGTAAGATTCTGATCCCGGCGTTTGCGGTGGAGCGGACGCAGCAGCTTTTGTATGTGCTGCACGAGCTTTTCGAAGCGGGTGAGATCCCGGAAATTCCAGTTTACGTCGATAGTCCGCTGGCTGTTAGTGCGACGGAGATTTACCGACTGCATCCAGAGGCCTTCAATCAAGAGGTCTATGAATCATTGTTTGAGAGACAAAATCCGTTCGGCTTTGAGAATCTAACATTGGTGCGTTCGGTGAACGGCTCGAAGGCGCTCAATGACATCATCGGTGTGGCGATCATCATTTCCGCCTCGGGCATGTGTGAGGCTGGACGCATTTTGCACCATTTGAAAAACAACATCGGCGATCCGAAAACGACGGTGCTGTTCGTCGGTTATTGCGCGGATCATACGCTGGGCCGCCGCATCCGCGATGGTGAGCGGGAGGTGGCGATCCTTGGCGGACGCTATAAGGTGCGGGCGAAGATCGAGATCATTGATTCGTTCTCGGGCCATGCGGATCACTCGGAATTGTTAGGTTGGTTCGAGCGGATCACCGGCCCGAAGACGCGGGTGTGGCTGATCCACGGCGAACCTGATAGTGCGCTAGCACTCCGCGCGGGTCTGATGGCGGTGCACACTGGCTCGATCGAAGTGGCGCAGCTGGGGACGGAAGTGGAATTTTAAAACGGACGCCGCTCAAAACGAATTTTACCAACCTTTCCGCTTGAAGCGGTGAAAATGGCATCGCACCGTTTTTCCACATGGAAGTCTCGAAGAAGAATATACCCACCCCGACGGAGTTGATCGACTGGCTGAACGACGAAGGGGTCATGGAATTGGACTGGGATTTTCCCGAAGATGGTGACCTGTTCGCAGCCGGACTCGACTCGATGGCGGTGATGCAGTTAGTCGTGGCGGTGGAGGACCGATTCGGGATCGAACTCGGGCCAGAGGAGCTGACGAAGGCGAATTTGGCGACCCCGACGACCCTGGCGGCGTTGATCGGCAGCAAGTGTTCATGAAGCGGCGCGAGTCGTTCGACGTTGCGGTCATCGGCGGAGGAAGCGCGGGTCTAGCAGCTGCGGTGAGTGCCGCGCGGGAAGGTGCGCGGACGGTGCTGATCGAGCGCCACGGGTATCTCGGTGGGATGGGCACGGCCTCGCTGGTCCACACGTTTTGCGGCCTCTATCTGTTGCGCGAGGAACCCGGCGCGGTGTTAGCGAACCCCGGATTTCCCACGGAAATGGCCGGGCGGATGATCGCCGCGACGGGCATGGGGCCGGTGCGGATGGGGCGGGTGGACGTGCTGCCGCAGCACCCGGTCGAGTTCGTGCGGATCGCGGATGAACTGGTCACGGCAGAGCCGCTGATCGACTTGCGGCTGCACACCGAGGTGACCGCTATTTCCCGAGATGAAGATTGGGAAATCCAACTTGCGGGCCGCGCCGGTGGGCGGTGGGTCGGCGCGAGAAGTCTGGTGGATGCATCGGGAGACGCGACGGTGGCCGCGTTGTTAGGAGCAGACGCAGCGATGACGGAAGCCCCGCGCTTGCAGCGTCCGGCGTATGTTTTTGGAGTCCATCATACGGTCCCGATGAATGACGAGGCCCGCTTGCAAACGGCCGGACTCATCGTGGAAGGCATCCGCGCTGGCTGTCTAACGGCGGACGCGCTGGGCATGGCATTCCGCAGCTCGGGGAGGGCTGGAGAAATTTTTGGAACGCTCGATCTCACCGGCGGCGAGTCCGTGGCGGACTATGATCCGCTAGATGTAGCGTGCCTCACGGCGCTGGAAATCCACGGCCGCAGCACCGCCGCGAAGGCCGTGGGGTGGCTGGCGGGGAAATCAGATTTTTGGCGGGGCGCCTACATCAGCCACTGGCCGGTGCGGGCGGGCGTGCGCGAAAGTCGTCGCTGGATCGGCGGGCACATTCTCACGGGCGATGACTTGTTAGCAGGCCGACGCTTCGACGATGAAATCGCGCTGGCGACGTGGCCGCTGGAATTTCGCGAAACCCCGCGAGGGCCGAAACTGCGGTTTCCCGAGGGCAATCGCCCAGCGGGGATTCCGTTGCGGTGTTTGAAACCGGTGGGATTCGAGCGGCTGTTCGTGGCTGGCCGCTGCATTTCCACAGACCACGATGCGCAGGCGTCGATCCGAGTAATGGGCACCTGTTTCGCGACCGGCGAGGCTGCCGGACGGGCGGCGGCGCAGGCCATTTGCTGCCCGTGAGGCGAGCGACCTCGGCGCGGAAATTTGAGTTAGAAATGGCGCACCATTTCGCTTGCCACCCCATGGGCCAAGCCCCACAAAAGCCCCCCGCTCATCCACGGGGCTGCGCAAAATTCTGTTGCTCCGCCCGGTTTGGCGGCTCAAATCTTACCTGCCAGCTCCCATGGAAAGCATCTCATCCCGCATTGCCAAAGTTTCCCCGTCACTCACGCTCGCCGTCACCGCACAGGCTAAAGCGATGATCGCCAAGGGTGAAGAAGTTTACGCGCTCGCCGGTGGCGAACCGGAAGTGGACACCCCTCAGTTTATCAAGGACGCCGCCATCGAAGCGCTGCAAGCCGGCAAAACCAAATACACCCCAGCCGGTGGCATCCCCGAACTCCGCGCCGCACTCTCTAACAAATTCAAGGTTGATAACAACCTCGACTACGCCGCCAGCCAGATCTGCGTCACCGGCGGTGCGAAAATGGCCTGCTACAATGCCATCCTCGCCGTCATTGAGGAAGGCGACGAAGTCATCATTCCATCGCCGTTCTGGGTCTCCTACCCGGAAATGGTCCGGCTTGCTGGCGGTGTGCCCGTCATCGTCGAGACCAAGGAATCCAATGGTTGGAAAATGACTCCCGAGCAGTTCGAGGAAGCCATGACCCCGGCGACCAAGATGGTCATCATCAACACTCCCGGCAACCCGACCGGAGCCGTTTACACCAAGCAAGAACTTCTCGCCCTTGGTGAAATCGCACTCACCGAAGACATCGTCATCCTTTCCGATGAGATCTACGAAAAGCTCGTTTACGGTGAGTCCAAGCATGTCTCCATCGCCTCGCTGAGCCAAGAACTCTACGATCTAACCATCACCGTCAACGGCTTCTCCAAGGCGTACTCGATGACCGGCTGGCGTCTCGGCTACACCGCCGCACCGAAGCCACTGGCGGACGCGATTGAGAAGATCCAGAACCACACCACTTCTAACGCGAACAGCTTCTCCCAATATGGTGCGCTCGCCGCCTTGGAAGGTGACCAGTCGTTCATTGAAGACCTCCGCGGCGAATACGACGTGAAGCGGCAGTTCATGTTTGCCCGCCTCAAGGCCATCAACAACATCCGCGTCGTCGAGCCGTTAGGTGCGTTTTACTTCTTCGTTTACACCGGCAACACCGGCCTGAAGTCGATGAACCTCTGCGACAAGTTGCTCTCCCGCTACAAGGTCGCCGCCGTCCCCGGCGTCGCCTTCGGCTACGACGAAGGCATCCGCCTCAGCTACTGCACCACGCTGGACATCCTCAACGAAGGCCTCACGCGCTTCGAGCAGTTCTGCCGCGAGCATTGATTTGAAAAAAGTGATATAGGCATTCCTGCCTGTTCTTTCCAAATCCGCCGTCGGGCCCGTCCCGCCGGCGGATTTTTTGTGCTGTCTCCACCACCTGTTCCGGATAGAACACCCTGCACCGATGAGACTCTCTCAATTCTCTATCATTTCGGCCGCAGTGCTCGTCGGTCTCGTGCTCGGTCTCATCCTCGCGCCATCCCTGCGGCAGACCGGACCCGCGAATCCTTCCGCACCACAGGGGAAATCAGCCGCTACCCATCGGACATCCGCCATCACGGATGCTGCCGGCAACTCTTCATCACGGACCCGCGTGAAAGATCGTGAGCCGGCTTAAAAGACCGACGAACCGCGTATTTCCACCCCAGTAAAAACCATGGTGAAGATTCTCCAGGGAGATGGATTGGCTCGGCGAGATTCGTGGATCTGGGGGATTGTATAAGCCCGGCATTGGAAACGCTGGGTGCCTCCGAGACCGAGAGCGACGAGATTAAGGACTTGATCCAAAGATCCAAAGACGAGATCGACGCCGCGGAGAAGGCCCATTTCAGATCGGGACGCGTCACGCCCGACCACATCGAGATCGACACCAGCGGCATCCGGGAACCCATTTCTGCCATCATCGGACGTTTTCAGGATGGCATTCATGCCAAGCTGAACCCGGAAGCCGCGGAAATTCTCGTCTCCGCCATCCGTTGGAAGAGTTACTACCGAATCGACGAAAAGCAGTTCATCACCAGCTTTGAGATCAACCGAAAGCCATCCGGCCAACTCTCATCGATTAGTCCGACAGAAGTTAGGTTCCGCAAATGCATGCGGCCCTTGTCGCGGAATGACGTGAGCTTCATCCGCACCAAATCCTCCAGCGGGACCAATTCGAAGCCATCGCCCGGTTCGGTTAGTCTGAGTTCCCGGCATCGCCTTCCTCTAAGATGATGGCGTCCTCCTCAGCTACTGCACCACGCTCAGGTTAGAATGAAAACGGACATAAATAATGCAGATATTCATGTTTAAAGAATTAAATAACTTGAAAAGTTGCAACATCATTGCACATTTTCAAGATGAACCAAATCTCCCGCCCTCACTTCCGACGCCTGATCGAACGTGCCTTGGAGCACAATCCCGTGGTGGCGTTGCTGGGACCCCGCCAATGCGGCAAAACGACCATGGCGCGCGACTTCGTGCCGGAGACCTCCGCGAACTACTTCGACATGGAGGATCCCGCGGTTTGGGCGACGATGGAGAATCCGATGACCACGCTGGCTCCTTTGCGCGGCTTGGTGGTCATCGATGAGGCGCAGAGACGCCCGGAAATCTTCCCCATTCTGCGGGTGTTGGCGGACCGCTCCGGTGCCCCCGCCCAGTTCCTCATCCTTGGCAGTGCCTCCCCTGAACTGAGCCGGCAGTCGTCGGAATCCCTCGCCGGCCGCATCGAAGTGATTGAAATGAGCGGTTTCGCTTTGTCCGAAGTCGGTGCCGTGGCGGAACGGCAGCTCTGGCTGCGCGGCGGATTTCCCCGGTCCTTCCTCGCCGCGGATGATGAGGCGAGCGACCGCTGGCGCAGGGAATTCATCCGGACCTTTCTGGAACGCGACCTAGCTCTTCTCGGATTCGGCTTGTCCCCCCAGCTCATGCAACGGTTCTGGACGATGATTTCCCACTACCACGGGCAGATTTGGAACTCCACCGAGGTCGCCGCCTCGCTCGGCGTGGCTCCGAACACCGCCCGCAGCTATCTCGACGCGCTGTCGCAAACCTTCATGGTCCGCCAGTTGCAGCCATGGCACGAAAACATCGGCAAGCGGCAGGTGAAATCGCCCAAACTCTACCTCCGCGACAGCGGCATTTTCCACCGCCTGCAGGGAATCTCGTCCTGGGACGCGATGCAAGCCCACCCGAAACTCGGCGCTTCCTGGGAAGGCTTCGCCCTTGAGGAAACCCTCAAGGCTGCCGCGCCCGACGAAGCCTACTTCTGGGCCGTCCACAGTGGCTCGGAACTCGATCTCCTGATGATCCGCAACGGCCGTCGCACCGGTGTGGAGTTCAAGCGAGCGGACGCTCCGAAAATGACCCGCTCGATCACCATCGCTATGGATGATCTGAAACTCGATGAGCTGGTGATCGTCTATCCAGGCAGCCGGACCTATCCATTGTCGGACCGGGTGAAGGTTCTTCCCCTCACCGAGATCGGCACAATCTGAAGCTGCGGATTACTCAACCCTCCGGATCGTCCAGAATCATCTGCAGGCACCAAGCGGCAAATCAACCCGGCGGTCCGGGGCAAGAAAACAGTTCATTCCACGCCGAGACTGCGGACGAGGAAATCGGCCCTGCGAAATTTGCGATCGACCTTGAGCATCAGCTTGCCGGGAAACTCGGGCATCGGATGACTTTGCCACTTGCGAAGCCCATGGAGTAAAGACTGCACAACGGACAGTAGTCATCGTAAACCAGGAATTTCCGAGCCGGGATCTCCGAGCGCGGTTTCAGTTGGGAGCCTCCAGTTCGGAGTCGATGGCAATCATTCGGCTAAATGCCGCTTCGTCGAGAATGGCAATACCCAGTTTCTCCGCCTTGTCGCGTTTGGACCCGCCGCCTTCGCCGGCGAGGACGTAGTTGGTTTTTGCGGAAACCGAGCCGCTGACTTTGCCACCTTTGGATTCTATCAGCTCCTTCATCGCGTCGCGATCCATGCTGAGGGTGCCAGTGATGACGAAGGTTTTCCCGGCGAGTGGCAGGGTTGATAGATCGGCCTCGGCGGCGATTGGGAGGTAGTTGTCGGAAACGGGATCGATCCCGAGTTCGGCGAGGCGGGCGATGACGTGGCGACCGGCCTCGGATTTGAAAAAGCTGATGATCGCTTCTGCGACCGCCGGGCCGACATCGCCGGTGATGGTGTACTTCGCGAGAAACTCGTTCTGCTTTTTCGCGGTGGCGCGGGTGTCGCGCAGCAGTTCCGCTAGAATTTCAGATTCGGCGATCTCGGGGATGGACGGATGGAGGCGGGATAATTCCTTGGCCGCAGATTCGCCTAACTGGCGGATGCCCATGGCGTAGAGCCAGCGATGAAGCGGCTTGGATTTCGCAGCTTCGAAGGCTGATCGAACTTTGGCCGCATTCTTCTCGCCGAAGCGGCGCGGCGATTCTTCCGTGCCGAGATTGAGATTCGCCAGTGTTTCCTCAGTGAGCTTAAAGAGATCTAACGGCGTGGTGCAATGGCCGTGGCGGACGAGCGCTTCGGCCACGATCTCGCCGAGTCCGTCGAGGTCGAGCGCCTTGCGGGCGGCGAAGTGTTTGATGCTGGTGACGGCTTGCGCGGGGCATTCGAAATTGGTGCAACGCCACGCGACGAAGCCTTCTTCTTGGCTGATCGGCCCGCTGCATGATGGGCATTTCCCGCCGACGCTGTCGTAGAGGGAAAATGGGATGGCTCCCTCGGCGTGGCGGATGACTTTGACGATGGCAGGAATGATTTCGCCGGCTTTCTCGATGAGCACGGTGGCTCCGAGGCGGATGTCTTTCTTGGTGATCTCGTCCTGATTGTGCAACGTGGCACGGGAGACTGTGGAACCAGAAATAAGCACGGGTGTTAGCTCGGCGACAGGCGTTAGAACTCCGGTGCGGCCGACTTGGATGAGAATGTTAGTGAGCGTGGTTTCCTTCTGTTCCGGTAGAAACTTATAAGCCGCCGCCCAGCGTGGGGCGCGGGAGGTAAAGCCCAGGATTTCACGCTCGGCACGGTCGAGGACCTTGATCACCGCGCCGTCGGTGCCGTAGCCGAGATCGTGGCGCTCGCGGTTGATTTGTGCGACAGCGGCTAACAACTCAGCGAGGTTCCGGGCATTGAGGATCGGCTGATTTTGCGGGATGCCGAGATTTCCTAGCAGCTCGTGGAACGCGTGCTCGGTCTCTAACGGCAGGCCATCATAGGCGCCGAGGCCGTGGGCTAGAAATGCGAGTGGCCGCTTGGCGACGATTTTCGGGTCGAGCAGTTTGAGCGTGCCCGCCGCAGAGTTACGGGGATTGGCGAAGGTGGGCAGGCCCGCTTCATCGCGCTCGGCATTGAGCGCGGCGAAGGCTTCGTTAGGCATGAAGATTTCGCCACGGACTTCTAGGAGCGAAGGAATAGTGGATGTGGGACCGGGGATCGGGGCGAATGCATCGCCCTCAGAGAGGACTTGGAGATCGATGGGGACCAGTTCACCATCGCTGATTTTAATTAGATTTCCGACATGGGCATCGGCTATTTCCACACCCGACGTTTCATTTTTCCAGCGGTTATGACCCTTGGAGTGGTAGCCATTTGCCTCAAACCAAGACGCGACCTCCTCAGGCGTGGGCACGTCACCGGTGACGAATGGCTGGGAAATGACGAGCGCCGGGCCACGCTTCGTTTCTAAAACTCCGTGGAGCTGGATGTCATCGCCGAACACTTGGTTGGCGGACTCAAGATTTTTCAGGTAGGCGATGGCCTCGCCTTGTGCCCCAAAGTTGGGAGGCAGGGTGAACTTGATGACTCGGTTGGTGCCCTGAATGTGAAATAGCGTGTGCTCCGATTGTCCACCTAACTGAAGGTAACGAGCGGCGAGTCTGCCGAATCTTCGAGGGTCGAGGAGTCGGTTAGACTCTCTGGCCCACGATACCACGGATTGGGTTTCCTGTCGGATCCGTTGCGAAACATTTGTTCCATCGCTTGTTCCGAGGTCAGCGAGAAGCCGGCGCGCCAAGCTTTGTCCCTGGCTTTGCGGAGGCGTTCTGCGAGGAGTTGCGTTTGATTCATGGGTCGGAAGGTAAGGAAGTGCATCGTCCAGGTCAACGGCTGGAGTGGCCCGGGTGCTACCTTGGAATTTCAACTCCAGCGGGATGCTGCGGATCGTACGGACGTTGTGGGTGACATCGTCGCCGGTACGGCCATCGCCGCGGGTGGCGGCGTAGGCGAGTTTGCCGTCCTGATAGAGCAGCGACACCGCTGCGCCGTCGATCTTGGGTTCCACGGTGACGGCGACGTCCTCGCGTTTGAGATTTTTCCGCAGGCGCTGATAGAAATCGATCAACTCTTGCTCGGCGCAGCTCGCACCGGACTTGGCCATGGCTTCGGCACCCAGCTCGAACACGTCGTCGATGCTGAGCATCGGCACGCGGTGTTGGATTTGTTGGAAGCCGTCGATGGGTGCGCCACCGACGCGCAGGGTGGGGGAGTTCGGGTCGTGGAACTCGGGGTGCTTTTTCTCTAACTCCTCCAGCTCGCGAAAGAGCTTGTCATATTCCGCATCGGAAATTTCAGGCTCAGCCTGAGTGTAGTAGAGCCGGTTGTGGTGGTCGAGCAGGGTGCGCAGCTCGCCGAGCCGCTGCGGCGGATTCGGGGCGGGTGAGAAGAGATCAAGCTCGGCCATGCGCGGAGTCTCAGGCTTGCGAGTTGGGATTCAAGACTGGAGTTCGCTACGGAATCTCCACCACGCCGACCTTCTTTTGGGTGAAACGGACGACGAGCTGATACTTGTCCGCCTCCCGCGCAGTTCCTAACAAGGCCGAGCCGCCAGTTTCTAACGTCCACAAGTGGGATGGGGAAAACGAGCTGCTGGCGATGCTTTCCGGCTGAGGAAATGGACCTTTCTGGACGGGCTTGCCATAGAGCGTGCTGAGGAGTGCGACGAATCCCTTCCAGCTTGGCTCGAGCTCGGTCTTGTAGGCGGTGGCGGGCAGGCACTCGGTTTGCAAGGTGAGTTCCTTCAATTTCCCGGCATCCGTCCAATCGAAATAGAGGAAGCCGCTGAGGTTGCCGATTTTCTGGCGGGTGCGGAAAATTCCGTTGATGCCAGAGCGACCGATGAAGGTTTCGTCGGTAGTCATTTCGACGATCTTGCTCACCTTGAGCTTGGCGAAGGTGGTCTCGCGGGTGTCGTTAAACGTTAGATTGTCGAAAAACGCGGCCGGGTCCGGCGCGGGACCACTGAGCGAATGGTGGAGGTCCAGCCACTTTTTCTCGTCCGGGTGAAGCTTGCTGAGGTCGATGGTGAATTCCTTGCCGGCATCGCTGCGGATGGTGACGCTGGTGGCGTCGCGCTTGATGAATTCTCCTTGGGTGGTCCGCAGGCCGTCGGCACTTTTCCACGACCTAGTCTCGGCAATCAGGGCGGGCGCGGAGGCGATGGCGAAAATCAAAGTGAGGGAAAAACGAGATAACATAAGGTCAGAAGGACTGGAGTCATACACAAGCGGAGTTGCTTGTCTAACGCCGTAAGGTGAATTTTTAGTCATTCGGTTAGGCCGATGAGGACGCGGACAAATGCGCGATTTTTCTCCTAGCTCGCGGCGCGATCGTCCTTACTCTGCCGACGGCAAGACTCACAAATGAGCTTGCCGAACTCTCTCAAGATCGCATCGAAATCCCCATGAATCTGACACTCAAAGTATGGCGGCAGACCGGACCCAAGGCCAAAGGCAAAATCGAAACCTACGACGCCAAGGAAATCCCGCGCGAAGCTTCCTTCTTGGAAATGCTCGATATCGTCAACGAACGGCTGATCACCACGGGCGAAGAGCCGATCCATTTCGACCACGATTGCCGCGAGGGCATCTGCGGCTCGTGCTCGCTGACGATCAACGGGATTCCCCACAGCAAGGAGCGCGCGACTGCCACCTGCCAGGTCCACATGCGGAAATTTACCGATGGTGACACCATCTGGATCGAGCCGTTTCGCGCCAATCCGTTTCCAGTGATCCGGGATCTGATCGTGGACCGCTCCGCCTTCGACCGTATCGTCGCGGCCGGCGGCTACATCGACGTCCGCACCGGCTCCAGCGTGGATGCCAATGCGATCCCGATTTCAAAACACAATGCGGACAGCGCCTTCGACGCGGCGGCCTGCATCGGCTGCGGTGCCTGTGTGGCGTCTTGCAAAAATGCCTCCGCGATGTTGTTCGTCGCGGCCAAGGTCTCGCACCTCGGTCATCTCCCGCAAGGCCAGCCGGAGCGCAACAAGCGCGTGCTTGCGATGGTCCGCCAGATGGATGCCGAAGGATTTGGAAACTGCACCAACCAGTATGAGTGCGAGGCGGCGTGCCCTAAGGAAATCAGCGTCGATCACATCGCCCGCATGAACCGGGATTATGCCAAGGCTGTGCTTGTCGAACAATTCGCCTGAGGCCGCTTGCTAACGTAAGGAATAGAACGACGTTCGATGACTCTGGCGTGTAGATAACTCCTAACTGCAACATGATCACCATCCGTTCTATCAGCACCTTGATTTTTGCACTCACCCTTGGCGCTTGCACCGCCGAGGATAAAAAGAAACCCATTATGGAAACCCGCCCCGACGCCCCCGCCGACCCCACTGGTAAAGTCGTGAAGCCCGATGCCGAATGGAAGAAACTCCTAACACCCGAGCAATACCATATTTTGCGCGAGTCCGGCACCGAGCGCGCTAACGGCGAGGTTTATAAAGAATTCAAACACCAAGCTAAAGGCACCTATCATTGCGCCGGGTGCGACGCGCTGTTGTTTTCCTCCGAGCAGAAATTCGATTCCGGCTGCGGTTGGCCGTCGTTCTACGATCCAGCCAAGGCCGAAAACGTGGTGCTCAAAAAAGATGTTAGCATGGGCACGACCCGCACCGAAGTGATCTGCGCGAAATGCGGCGGTCACCTCGGCCACGTCTTCGCGGGCGAAGGGTATAAGACACCCACTGACCAGCGGTATTGCATCAACGGCGGCGGCTTGGTTTATGTGCCGGCCAAGGATGAGTCCCCGAAGAAGTAGGTAATGGTGCGCGCCCTTTTCTCCCTGCGCACTTGGTAGGTGGTCTCGCACACAGGTCTCTTGCCAGCCGTTCGGCGAGCTGCTAGATCGGGGGCATGACCGTTAGGTTGCCCGCTACCGATTCCACCATTAGCTGGACCACTGTAGTCTGGTCGATGGAAGCTGCGGTGTGCCTGGCGCTCGCAGTGGTTTACTTGCTGGTTTGGCTCCAGCGGCGCGATGAATGGGCGCATTTATTGTTCGTATTGAGCGCTACGGCTGCGGCGGTCGTGGCGGGGTGTGAGTTTTTCATGATGCACTCACGGACCCCTGAGATGTATGGCTGGTGGGTTCGCTGGGGACATGTGCCGGTGTGGGTGTTAATCGCTGGCACGGTGTGGTTCGCGCGGTTCCGGCTGAGGGCGGGGCGGCTCTGGTTGGTGTATGCGGTGACCGGAACCCGGACGCTGGCGCTCGTAATCAATTTTGTCTGCTGGCCGAATCTAAATTTCCAAGCGGTCACGAGCATGGAGCAAATCCGATTTCTGGGGGAATTCGTCTCGGTGCCGGTGGGCGTGGAAAATCCCTGGAGCCGGGTCGGGCAGTTCAGCTCGCTGTTGCTGCTGGCATTTTTGGTGGATGCCTCGATCACCGTCTGGCGGCGCGGCGAGCGGAAACGGGCGCTGTTTTTCGGCGGCAACCTGATTTTTTTCATCACTGCAGCGGCAGTCCATTCCGCCATGCTGCAAGCCGGCGCGGTCCGTACGCCCTACCTCATCAGCCTTGCGTTTTTTGGAATCATCCTGGTCATGGGCTACGATTTGAGCCGACAGTTGTTTCACGCCGCACAGACCGCGGCGGATTTGCGGGAAACTCAACAGCATGTAAGGCTAGCGGCAGCAGCGACCGAGCTGGCGATGTGGAACTGGGATATCGAACACGACGTGATTTGGGTAAGTCGAGAGGGGCGGCCATTGTATGATCTTTCGCAGGGGACGGAGATCACCTTCGAGCGATTCCTGGCGACGCTTCACCCAGATGACCGTGCCTCCACCCACCAAGCAGCGGAGCGTGCCTTAAACGGGGACGGGGCGTTTACGACCGATTACCGGGTAGTGCTGCCGGGCGTAGGTGTTCGTTGGATGACGGCGAAAGGGAGGGCGGAGTTTAACAGCGTCGGGAAACCGCTACGGATGCGCGGCGTGTCGCTGGACATCACCGGCCGCAAGCGGGATGAACTGGAACTCGCGCGCCAGCGCCAAGAACTCGCCCACCTCTCCCGCGTGAATATCCTCGGAGAACTGGCAGGTGCGCTCGCCCATGAACTGAACCAACCTCTCACCGCCGTGCTCAGCAATGCGCAGGCGGGGCAGCGATTCCTCCGCAATGACCCGGCAGATGTGGCGGAAATCGCGGTGATTCTCCACGACATCGCGGACGATGCGAAGCGGGCGGGCGGCGTTATCCACGGCATGCGCGCAATGTTTAAAAAGGACGCTCCTTCAGACATGGAAGATATGGAGGTGAACGAAGCCGTGAACCAAGTCCTCAAACTCTTGCATGGCGAGATCGTGGCGCGGAAGGCCCAAGTGAATTTATCTCTCGGCGTGGGACTACCGCCGGTGAGGATGGGCCGGGTGGAGATCCAGCAGGTTCTCATCAATCTCGTCATGAACGGCCTGGATGCGATCAAGTCCGACCCGCTTCAAGGCATCGTGGAAATCACCAGCTCGCGGCACGAACAGTCGGTCATCGTCGCGGTGAAGGACGGTGGCGCGGGCATCCCGGCCGAAATCATGCAGCGGCTGTTCGAACCGTTTGTCTCGACGAAACCCGGCGGCCTCGGCCTCGGCCTGGCCATCAGCCACAACATTGCCGCGCGCTTTGGCGGCGAGTTGTTGGCCAAGAATCTCCCGGCGGGTGGGGCGGTGTTTCAGTTGGTGCTTCCCGTGGCGGATGCCGGATGATAGAGAATCTGCCCCTAATCGCGATTTGAACCCGATTTTTCCCAACCTCCCCCGGTTTTAATGAGTTCTGCCAACCGCACCGTATTCATCGTGGACGACGATTCTTCGATTTGCAGCAGCCTTTCGCGGCTGGTGCGTTCGATCGGGCTGCAAGCTCAGGCATTTACTTCGGCGGAAGAGTTTATGGACGCGCGGCCAGTGACCTCGCGAGAGCCCGCCTGCCTGCTGCTGGACTTGCATATGCCGGGTATCGGCGGCTTGGAACTTCAGCGCGAACTCTCCACCGATCCGGCATCTTGCCCGATTATTTTCATCAGCGGCAATGGCGACATTCCGCTCACGGTGCGGGCCATGAAGCAAGGTGCCGTGACTTTTCTTTCAAAACCTTTCGAAGATGACGACCTGCTGCAATCGATCAACGAGGCGCTCGAACGGCACCGTTGCCTGCTAGAGTCCGCCTCGCAGGTGGATGCGATTCGCGAACAGATCGCCGGACTCACCGACCGCGAGGCCGAGGTGATGGGCTGGGTTATCACCGGTGCCCTGAACAAGCAAATCGCGGCCCATCTCGGGATCGCGGAGAAGACCGTGAAAGTTCACCGTGGCCGGGTGATGGAGAAAATGCGCGTCACCACCGTCGCCGAGCTGGTGAGAATTTGTGTGACGGCCAGATTCGAGCTAGCGGGGAAATAGCGCGACCATGGGACTAAGGTCCAATGGTGGGCTATGGATTTTTCTGACAGGTTTCCCGAGTCATGGTCCCAGTTAGATTCACGGTTTTCATCATCGACAACGACGGCAGCGTCCGGCGCGCGCTGGGCCGGGTGATGACCTCCGCCGGACTGGAGTGCGAGGAGTTCGACTCGGCAGAAAATTTTCTAGCAACCACGCATCCCGCCACGACGGGCTGCATCGTCGCAGACATGACCATGCCCGGTATGAGCGGTCTCGAACTCAAGCCGCTGCTGGACGCCGCCAGGATCCCCTATCCGCTCATCCTCCTCACCGCGCACGATAACGAGGAGATGCGCGCCGCCGCGCGCACCGCCGGAGTTGCCCCGTATTTTCGCAAGCCGGTGGACACCGAGGCCCTGCTCGACGCCGTCCGATGGGCCTCCGACCCACCAGTTTCGGCAAGTACCCAATCTTTCGATTTTCCGTAACCAAGATGAAAAGGCTATTCCGCGAACCCTTGTTCCACTTCCTGCTGCTAGGCACGCTGATATTTGCGGGGAATGCCTGGCGGGATCGACAGCACCCCGTCGGCGATGACACGCCGCGCATCGAAGTTACGGCCGGGACGATTGCGTGGCTGCGCGAGGGGTTCGCGATGCAATGGCATAGGCTGCCGGAGGTGGGCGAGTTGCGGGGGCTGGTAAATGACCACCTCCGCGAGGAAGTGCTTTATCGCGAGGCTTTGGCGATCGGACTGGATCGTAACGACACGATCGTGCGCCGGCGAATGGCGCAGAAAATGGAATTTCTGACGCAGGACATCGCTGGGGCAGTGGAGTTGGACGACGCGGCGCTGGGGAAATTTTACGCCGCAAATCCATCGCGCTACGCGAAGGTAGCTCGGGTGAGTTTTCAGCAGGTTTATTTCAGCAAGGAACGGCGAGGTAAGCAACTTGAGACGGATGCGCTCACGGCACTGGCCGCGCTGGCGAAAGGTGCGGATGAGGAGACCATTGGCGATCCATTTTTGGGCGAGTTGGATTTCTCAAATGCCGACGCCGATGATCTCACTGCGGCACTGGGCAGCGAGTTTGCCGAACGGGTGCTGACGTTGCCGACAGGCGAATGGCGCGGGCCGGTGGTGTCGAGCTACGGAATGCATTTGGTGCGAGTGCGCGAGCGCACGGAGCCGCAGCCAGCAGCCTTTGAATCAGTCCGCGAGGAGGTGAAGCGCGATCTTCAGGAAGAGCGGCGGCTTGCCGCAGAATACGATTTTCTCACGGGTCTGAAGCAGCGGTATCGAATCACCGTGGATGAAGCGGCGCTAACCGGCGCGGCCGCTCCACCCACGAAAACAGCGGAACGATGAAACACGTATTCGCCATTTTCGCGCTGGTCGCGGCATCGGCTTCGGCTCACGAAGTGCGGCCCGCTTTCCTTGAGCTAACCGAGCGCGCGCCGGGCGAATTCGGTGTGCTGTGGAAAGTCCCCGCGATTGGCGGAAAGCCGTTAGCGGGCGAGGAACTCCCGCATCCTCAGCCGGCTCCCTGGGCGAGCGATGGTAGCGGACCGAAATCGATGCCGTGCGGTTGCCCCGCGCCGACGGCGGCACAGCTTTCGCGCTGGGTGTTGCCGGTCCATCCCACGATGCCGAAAGATTCCAGAATCGTAGGACCGCCGCACGTCGAGCGGATCTTCGGCGCGGAGATCAAGCGGTGGACCATCGCCACTGGGCCGAGCGGTCTCGATGGCTGGGAGGTCTCCATCCATGGCTTGCAAACGACGATGATAGATGTGCTGGTGCGCGTTGCCTTTGCGGACGGACGCGTGGTCTCGCGGCTGCTGCGGCCGGACGCGCCGTCGTTTATTTTGGGAAAGGCGGACGCTGGGCCGGCGGCAAGCGGCTATTTCGCGCTCGGGGTCGAACACATTTTACTAGGGATCGATCACTTGCTCTTCGTACTCGCGTTGGTGCTGATTGTCCGCGGCAAAGGGCTATTAGTGAAAACGATTACTGCGTTCACCGTCGCCCACAGCATCACTCTCGGCTTGGCCACTCTGGGATGGGTGAAGGTGCCTGTCGCGCCGGTCGAGGCGGTCATCGCGTTGAGCATCGTTTTCGTGGCGGTGGAAATCGTGCGCTCGCAGCGTGGCCAGCGCGGACTCACCGAGCGTGCACCTTGGCTCGTGGCGGGCTTGTTTGGTTTGCTTCACGGCTTTGGTTTCGCGGGAGCGTTGGCGGAGATCGGCCTGCCGGAAAACGATATCCCGCTCGCGTTGCTCTTCTTCAATCTCGGCGTCGAAGCGGGCCAACTCGCATTCGTTGGGGTCGTGCTCGCCCTGATCGCCGCCACCCGCCGGATCCGCCTGAGCCTACCCGAATGGACGCGGCTCGCGACGCCATACGCCATCGGCGCGGTCGCCATGTTCTGGGTCATCGAACGCCTCTCAGCTCTCTGATACTTCCAACCTCAATTCCAATAAAACGATGAAACCACGCATCATCAAGGCAGCGTTCGCCGTTCTCGGCCTGTCGCTTTCACCCTTCACCCTCGCCCAGGATGCCCCGCCCTCCGGCGACACCGGCACCCTCGACAAGGCCAAGCTCGACGCCGTGACTCCCAAGCGCCCCTACTCGCCCTACGCCGGACGCAATTTTCCCACGCGACCGTTCTTCGGCGACACGCATCTGCACACTTCGTTCTCCATGGACGCCGGGGTGGCCGGCTGCCGACTCGATCCGCGCGATGCCTATCGCTTCGCCCGCGGCGAGCAGGTCATGGCCTCCAGCGGCCAACCCGTGAAGCTCTCGCGCCCGCTCGATTTCCTCGTCGTCTCGGATCACTCGGACAACATGGGCTTTTTCCCCGATCTCCTCGCCGGCAAGTCCTACATGCTCGCCAATCCCAAGGGCCGCCAATGGTATGACTTGATCCAAGCCGGGAAAAACTCCGAGGCCGTGTTCGATCTCGTCAATACGTTCGCCCAAGGGACATTCCCTAAGGAAATTATGTCCCTGCCCGGCACGCCCACCTATCGCGGCGCATGGAAGGAGACCATCGACGCCGCAGAGGCCTACAACGATCCGGGCAAGTTCACCGCCTTCATCGGCTACGAATGGACCTCGCTCGACAAGGGCAACAACCTCCATCGCAACGTCATCTTCCGCGACAACGGAGACAAAGCTATCCAGGTCGAGCCTTACACCTGCATCCCGCCGTTCGGCAGCACCAATCCCATCGAGCTGTGGAAATGGATGGACGCCTACGAAAAGAAAAACGGCGGCAGCGTGCTGGCCATCGCGCACAACGGCAACCTGAGCAACGGCACGATGTTTCCCATCGTCGAGGCCTTCGGTAAAGCCATCGACCGTGACTATGTCGAGCAGCGCGCCAAGTGGGAGCGGCTCTACGAGGCCACGCAGATGAAGGGCGACGGCGAGACCCATCCTTTCCTTTCGCCGAATGACGAGTTCGCCGATTACGAAACGTGGGACAAGGGCAATCTCGACCTCAGCGCGCCGAAGACAAAGGAAATGCTCGAGTTCGAATACACCCGTTCGGCGCTCAAGAACGGCCTCAAGCTCGAAGCGAAGTTCGGCACGAATCCCTACAAGTTCGGCCTCGTCGGCAGCACCGATTCCCACACCGGCCTCTCCACGGCGGAGGAGGAGAATTTCTTCGGCAAGATCACGACCGGCGAACCCTCGCCCGAGCGGCTGCATGCGAAGTTCATCAGCAACCCGAAAACCGGCGTCAGCATCTTCGATTGGGAAGTCGTCGCCTCCGGCTACGCTGCGGTCTGGGCCGAGGAAAACACGCGCGCCTCGATCTGGGATGCCATGCAGCGCAAGGAAACCTACGCCACCACCGGCTCGCGGCTCGTCGTGCGCTTCTTCGGCGGTTGGGAGTTTGAAAAAGCCGACGCCGAATCCCGGGAACCGGCCGTGACCGGCTACCGCAAGGGCGTCCCGATGGGTGGCGACCTGCGCGATGCCCCCGCGGGCAAGGCTCCCACCTTCCTCGCCGCCGCCATGAAAGACCCGATCGGTGGCAACCTTGACCGCATCCAGATCGTTAAAGGCTGGGTCGATGCGAAAGGCGACGTGCAGGAGAAAGTCCATGACGTGGCGTGGGGCGTTGACCGCAAACTTGGTGCTGACGGCAAGCTCCCGAGCGTCGGTAGCACCGTCGATCTTGAGAAAGCCACCTGGACCAATACCATCGGCGCGTCCGAGCTGATCACCGTCTGGGCAGATCCGGAGTTCGACGCGAAACAACGCGCCTTTTACTACGTGCGAGTCATCGAAATCCCCACCCCGCGCTGGACCGCGTACGACGCGAAAAAGTTCGGCGTCAAACCACTCCCCGGCACGCGCATGACCACCACCGAGCGCGCCTACACGTCCCCCATCTGGTTCACGCCGGCGAAGTGAATCAAAAGCCATCATCCACCGTGCCCAACCTCACAGAACACCATGAAAACACACATCCCGCTCAAGGGCATCATCGCCCTCTGCCTCGCTGCTGCGGTCTTGCCGCCGCAGGGTCTCGCTCAAAGTCCTCAGGTCTATCCCTCCCCGGCCAGATCCGCGCCTTTGCTCACCGCCGCACAATTGCAGGATCTCGTCGGCCGCTTCGCCCTCTATCCGGACGATCTCGTCGCCCTGATCCTTCCCGCCTCGACCACTCCGCTGGAAATCGTCAAGGCACAGCGGTTTCTAAATAAACACGCCACCGATAAAAGCCTCAAGCCCGACCCATCGCTTTCCGAACCGGTGATGAACCTGCTGACCTACCCGGATGTCGTCAACGTCATGGGTGACGATCTCGACTGGACCCAAGTCCTTGGTGAAGCGGTCACCACCCAACAGCTCGACGTGCTCTCCGCCATCCAGATTTTCCGCCGCAAGGCCCAGTCCGCCGGAAACCTCAAGTCCGACGACAAATTGACGATCATCGTTAAGCAGGAAGTCGTGAAAATCGTGCCGACCCAGCCGGAGGTGATCTACGTGCCTCAATACAAACCCGCCACCGTGATCGTCACGCAATCCGCTCCGGTCGTCACCTACGCGCCGACGGCCTATCCGGTTTACTATCATCCAGGTGCGGCCGTGGCCGTGGCCGCGACTATCGGCTACATCGCCGGCGCCAACAACGCGTATGGCTGCAACTGGTATAGCGGAAGTATCTATCACGCGCCGCGCGTTGCGCACTACGGCCATATTCAAGACGAACGCATGGACTACGCGAACAACGCCCGCGAGGATTGGCAGGACTATGGCAAGGCCTCCCGCGAGGATTGGCAGAACCACGCCAATGACGCGCAATCCAAACGCCAGAAAAGCGCATCCGACAACCAATCCCAGCGTCAGGACTCCGTTCGAGACACGACTTCCTCGAACCAGGGTCAACGACAACAAGCCGCCAGTGGCGCGCAAGCCTCTTCCCAACAAAGCCAGGCAAACCGCCAGTCTGCGGCCCAATCCCGGCAATCCTCCGGCAGTCCGGCTAAGGACGGTCAGAATTGGCAGCCCTCCGCTCAAACCCGTCCGGCGTCAACTTCCGGCGCCAACCGCTCCTCGGGCGCGTCCGCCCAGCAACGGCCTGCGTCATCGCCCTCGAAATTCGGATCGGCCAAAACCGGCGGCAGCCCTACCGGCGCGTACGGCGGTGCATCCTCCGGCGCACGCGCCCAAACCCAAAGCGCCCGCGGCGCACGCAGCATGTCCGGCACGAGCCGAGGTGGCGGTGGTGGCGGCGGAAAAGAAGGTCGCGCCCGCGGACGTTGAAACACGCACTAGAACTACCAGTCCACAAGATCATGAAAATTCTATCCGTTACCGCTTTCTCCGCCATCTGCCTGTCATCCACCTCTTGGTCACAGGAGCCAGCTCCCGTCCCGCCGAAAACCTTCGAAACTCCCATCGACGCTGCCGACGCTTTCATCGACGCCGCCAAGAAAGGTGAAACACCCGCGCTGTTGGAAATCTTCGGCGACCAATACAAGGAAATGATCGGCACCACCGAACCCGAACGCGACCGCGAACTGCGGGCCAAGGTTGCCGCCATGGCCGTCGAGCGCCGCCGATTCCGTTTCGACGCTGAAAACTCCGTCACCATGGTCATCGGTGCCGAAGCCTGGCCGTTTCCCATCCCCATCGTGAAAGCGGGCGAGAGCTGGCACTTCGATACCGGCGAGGGCATCCAGGAAGTCGTCAACCGCCGCGTCGGCGAAAACGAACTCTCAGCCATGACCTCGATGAAAGCCTATTTCGACGCCCAGTCCGCCTACGTCCTCGAATCCCGTGACGAAAGCGGCGTCCGCAAATACGCGACCCGGTTTATCAGCTCTCCGGGAAAAAAGGACGGGCTCTACTGGCCTGCCGATTCCGCCCCCGCCGGTCCGGCGATCAAGGATGCGGAAACCCCTCTCGACGGCTACCACTTCAAGATTCTAACCGCCCAAGGCGAGGCCGCGCCGGGCGGCAAGTATGACTACATGGTCAACGGCAATTTCATCGGCGGGTTCGCCATGATCGCTTGGCCCAACGACTACCGGAAAACCGGGGTCATGACCTTCATCGTCAACCATTATGGCGACATTTACGAAGCCGATCTCGGACCGGACACCGCCAAGCTCGCCGCCGCGGTCACCGAATACAATCCCGGCGACGCGTGGGCACTCTCCGAAGAATGAGCATTGGAAAAATCCGCCGCCCCGGTCCATGAGAACATCGTTACAAGCCTGCATTCGATCCGCCTTGGCCTTCACGCTAACTGCCAGCGTCTGGGCGGGGACGCCTGCTGATACGCCGGTGGAAATGTCTCCCCCGGAGCCAGTCTGGGAGATCCGCGCTTCCTCTTACGGCTGGCTAACAGGGCTCGAAGGCACCACCGGCGTCGGCGGCCTGACCTCCGAGCCGGATGTCACCTTTCTCGATATCGTGGACGATCTCAAGATGGCCGCCGCCCTCCAGCTCGAAGCCCGCCATGGAAAGTGGGGGATCATGGCGGATGGATTCTACGTGGCTCTCGGAACCTCCGGTTCCACTCCCGGGCCTGTCTATGACAGCGTGGGCATCGACATGAAACAATTCACCGGCGAGCTGTCCGTGGCCTACCGCATTTACGAGAGCCCGTCAGGCTTCGTCGATCTCTATGGCGGGGTGAGGTATAACAACCTGTCGCTGGATTTCGAAGGCAACCTCGATCTTGCCGGCATCCAGGCTGTTAGCGACAACGCCAGTGAACGGGTGGTCGATGGCATCAGCGACCGCGCCAACGCGATTGCACGGCCTCGCATCGCCGCATTCCAAGCCGGAACCGCTGCGGAACGGACCGCCATCGAGACCCAACTCACCTCCGAGATCGAGGTGGAAGCCGAAGGCCGGGTGAAACGCGATCTCGCGAAACAGCTCGTCGAAATCCGCCGCGACGGCGGACTCACCGTCCGCGACTTGGTTTCCGCCAAGATCAATCTCGCGTTGAAAGCCCGGCGGCTGCAGCTCGCCCGCGCCACCGCCCGGCTGGAGGTCGCGAGACTCCGCGCCTCCATCGACTCGTCATTGCAGGCCGCCGTGACACAAGCCCGGTCCCGCGTCCAGCAGGCCGAGGAAAACCTCGCCACAGCGATCAACAAACAACTCGTCAACAAGGTTCCCACCCAAGCCACCGCGGATAAGGACTGGTGGG
The DNA here is from genome assembly GCA_043729385.1 of Akkermansiaceae bacterium. Taxonomy (GTDB): domain Bacteria; phylum Verrucomicrobiota; class Verrucomicrobiia; order Verrucomicrobiales; family Akkermansiaceae; genus Luteolibacter. The sequence continues at coordinate 4,162 of JAYTLO010000409.1, read as the reverse complement.
ATCCCATCGTCGGAGTCCGCGCACAATGGAACATCAACGACCGGTTTTTCCTCGCCGGAAAGAGCGACATCGGCGGCTTCGGCGTCGGCTCCGACCTCGCTTGGACCTTGCAGGCCACCGCCGGCTACAACTTCACCGAAAACGTCTCCGCCGAGTTGGGCTACCGCTATCTCCAGACCGACTACAGCGAAGGTTCGTTCACCTACGACATCGCCCAAGCCGGTATCTTCACCAGCCTCAACATCCGGTTTTGAAAAGCTCTCCATACCCACCAACCAGAAAACCAATACCATGAACGCACAATCGATCCGTTTTCCTCTTAAGGCCGCGCTCGCCGGTCTCGGTGCCATCCTCATCGTCGGATGCGCTTCCATGACCACGGCGCCGAAAACTCCGCCGGCAGCCACCGTCACGCTGCAACTCAAGTCTGTGGCCTACTACGGTTCGGCAGCGACCGGAATGGGCACTTTGAATTACCAGGGCCAGCGACGGAATTTCACTATTTCCAGCGTGGGCGTAGGCGGCACGGGAGGTCAGAACATTTCCGCCACCGGCAAGGTGTACAACCTGTCGCAAGTTTCTGACTTGGAGGGGAACTATCGAGGCGTCAGCCGGGGACTCACCCTGATGGAAGGGAAGATGTATGCCAGGCTGACGAACGAAAACGGGGTGGTCATCTACCTGACCGGCGAGACCGAGGGACTCGCCTCGTCCACCGGAGTGCAGAGCTTCAAAATCGCACTGACTCGTTGAGCGAAATCCGGGGGAGTGGTCAGGGCACCTGCCCGGCAATAAACGCGCTACCTATGACGCGCCCGCGCAGCGTGAATGCTTTTGAATCATGGTTGAGAATCCCGCATCACCCCGAAGGAAATGGCTGGAGCCGGTCATTGCCTTACTGATGGCCTTCACGACGTTGTGCATGGCGTGGTGTTCCTACCAATCTGCTGCGTGGACCCGTCGCGGTAACGGGCTGATGAACGAATACAACAAGCTTGAACGCCGCGCGGCGTTGCTCGAAGTCCATGGCAGCCAGGCGCTGGTGGTTCACGCCTCGATGTTCATGCAGCTCCTCGCCGCACAGCATTCAGGCAACGACAAATTGGTCGCGTTTTACGCGGAGCGTTTCGCGCCCGACGTCAAGAAGGCCTACGAAGCCTGGGTCGCGCAAAAGCCGTTCGAGAATCCCGCCGCCGATCCGCATCCCTTCGGGCCAAGCTTCTATCAGGTTCGTGGCACCACCGAAGCTGCGGAAACGAGGGCAAAGGGCGCGGAACAGGTCACCGAAGCACGCGTGGCTAGCGAGTTATCCGACCAGTATTTGGCAAAAACCGTGCTCTTCGCGACCGTGCTCTTCTTCGCCGGCGTGGCGGGCAAGTTCGACCAGCCCCGTGTCCAGCTGGTCTCCACGGTGTTCTCCGTGGCGGTATTCGCCTTCGCCGTCATCCGCATGCTGCTGATGCCAATAGCCTAACAAGGTCCCTTTTTAAACCAACCCACACCAAACGAATCCATGAGTGCAACCCTCGAACATCAAACCGATAATATCTATCTGATCCGCATCGCCGGCCAGTTGCGGAAATCCGACCTCGATGCCGTGCAAGCCGATTTCGTCGCCCACCTCGCGGAGGCAGGGGCCATCAAGCTCCTAGTGATTTTGGAAAACTTCACGGGCTGGGAGTCCGCCGCCGAGTGGGACGACGGAGGTTTCTTTTACCACCATGGCGACGCCATCGAGCGGATCGCGCTCGTCGGAGACCCCCGCTGGGAAGCGGAAACCCTGGCGTTCACGGGTGCGGGTCTCCGCAAGGCGCCGGTGAGGTTTTTTTCCGAAAGCGATGTGCCCACCGCGCGCGCCTGGCTTGCCGAGTAAGCGTCCTCAATCCTGATCCCATGACTTCACACATCACATTCCTCATTACGCTGGCAGCCGTTTGTTCGCTGGCCGGTTGTTCCCAATATGCCACCGTGTCGGAAAAGCGGCCGCAGTTCCGACCCGTGCAGGCAACCGTCGGCGCTCTTGCTTCCATCGAGCGGGGAATCACCAACGCCATGCTGCAGGAAAAGCGCGAGCCGCTCGCCGCGATCGGCGAATACCTAACCGCAGCCGAGGCGGCAGCGCAGCAGTTGGCCCTGAAACCCGGCGACAGGGGTGCCCGCGACGCCTACAACTTTGCGGTCTCGCGCGTCTTCGGAACGATCAAACAGGCGAAGCTCGATCCGTGGACGCAGCCGCTCAACGTGCCTGCGGAGGGCGGCGGCTTCGTCCTCACCCGTAAGCCCGATCCGCGCAAGCAGTGGAACCCGGCGCTCTATGATTTCACCCCGGCGGACCAGTTCGACATCCACGGCACCTACGTGACGGAGCGCACGACGCGCGAAGGTCTCGGCGCACCAGTCGTCGCCGTCGGTCGCGAGATGAATAGGGACGCGGCGGCGGATTTTTCCCTTCCGCGCGTTTACTATGGAGTTACGGCTGTGATTCGTTTCGAGGGGCGGCGCGCGGTCGTCGGCTTCGAGGATCCGCTGGCCACCGAGCGCGTGACCATGAACTCTCATACCTATCCGCTCGCCGCGGATTTTACCGTGCCGCTCGCCGTGATGCTCGCCAGCAATGATCCGAAGAAAATGGAACTTGGTCGCCTGATGCGGCCGGAGAAATATGCCGAGACCGCCCGCATCTCGCGGCTCCAGCCCTACGATCCTAACAAGACCGTCGTGCTCGTCATCCACGGCCTCAAGGATTCCCCCGCGACGTGGACACCGATCCTCAACGCCCTCCGCGGCGACGAGCGGATCCGCGCGAACTATCAGTTCTGGTTTTACAGCTACCCGAGCGGCTACGCCTATCCGTATTCCGCCTCGATCCTCCGAAGCGAACTCGACGCGATTCAGAAACGCTTTCCGCTGCGCAAGAAGATGGTCGTCGTCGGCCATAGCATGGGCGGCTGCATCAGCCGGCTTTTGATCACGGACACCGACGAAAATTTCTGGTCCAAGTTTTTCGGCAAACCGCCCTCACAGGTCAATCTCACTCCGCAGTCCAAAAGGATTTTCGAGGAAGCCCTCATTTTCCGCCATCGTCAGGAAATCGGCCGCGTCATCTTCATCGCCGCGCCCCTCAAGGGCAGCGACTTGGCCTCAGGCTGGGTCGGGCGGCTTGGCTCGCGACTGGTGAGAGCTCCGCTCACCCTGCTGGGTGCCGGCACGGAGGCCATGAAATCGATGGTCACCTCGGGAGATTCCCTGAAGGTCAATGGTATCCCTAACAGTGTGGACACCCTCGCTCCTAACAACCGCTTCGTCAGGGAAATCAACAAGGTTCCGGTTACCCCCGGCATTCCCTATCACACGATCATGGGCGACCGTGGAAAAGGCGGCAACCACGACAAAACTCCGCCGGTCCAATCCGATGGCATCGTGCCGTACTGGAGCAGTCACATGGATGGAGCGCGGAGCGAACTCGTCGTGCCGTCCGGCCACAGCGCCCACCAGAATCCGCAAGCGATTCTAGAAGTGAAGCGCATTCTTTTGGAACACGCCGGGAAATCCCGATAATCTCCAGCCCCGACCGCTCCCATTATCTGTTAAATCATGAAAATTATCCGTTACTGCGGGATCGTCCTGCTGGCGTTGGTCATTCTCATCGCGTTCGCCTGGGCTTACGGAGCGTTGCATTTCGATGGACCATTCAAGTGGTCGGCGGTCGTGCAAGCGCTCGCCATCCTGGCGGTGTTTGTGTTTGTGAAACGCTGGTCGCGCAAGCTTGCGATCTTCGGTGCCTGGTTCGCCGTTGTTCTCGTCTGGTGGCTCACGCTCAAGCCGACCAATGAAGCCGACTGGCAGCCCGATGTGGCCCAACTCCCCCGCGCCGAAATCAAGGGCGACGAGGTCACGATCTACAACGTCCGCAACTGCGACTACCGCACCGCCAGTGACTACACGCCGCAGTGGGAAACCCGCGCGGTGAATATATCGAAAATCACCGGCATCGATCTCGCGATCAATTACTGGGGCTCGCCATGGATGGCGCATCCGATCCTGAGCTTCCAGTTTTCGGATGCCCAGGGTGTTTGGCGGGCTAGGCGCAATGCGGTGGAGTTTGGGTGAGTAAGCGGATGGCTTCGGCGCGGTTCTCGGCATAGTGGTCAAAGGTGGCGTT
>JAYTLO010000408.1:0-3560 GCA_043729385.1 Akkermansiaceae bacterium | reverse complement strand
CGTGGAGCGGGCGAGAAATGAGTTAGGGCGCTTCGCGGAATTGAGGCGGGTGAAGGTTCCTTTTTCCACCATCAGCGAGGTGAGGCGATCCCATTCGGCTTGCGAGCCGTCGCACCACTCGACCGAGTCGGGCGTGCAGAGGGCGGTGATTTCCTGAACCCATTTTTGCAAGGCGGGGTGAGTGGTTAGATGAGGTGTGCTCATGGCGACTACATAGGAGCCTGCGATCGCGCCCTTGGCAACCCGATGCACAGATTGGTGCGGAAAATCCATTGAAATGCGCAGCGGAGGTATAAAAGCCGCGAGGTGAAACGCGCCAGCCAGCCACTCACTTGCGTGAGCCTTCGCTACAATGCCGCCCACTCGCGGCAGCGAGTTGATAGAAGAATGCACTCCACCCGCGCTCCGGGATACGCCCTTTCCATGACTTCCTGATAGGCCTGCATCTGGGCGGTGTAGCGCGCAGTAATTTTGCCGATTTCATCGAGCGCATCGGTCTTGAAATCGATCACCTCCACACGCGTCACCCCGCCGGTCGCGTCGCGGTGGAGGTGCAGTCGGTCGATCACGCCGCTCAGCCACTTGCCACCGATGATCGCGTCGATCGGCTGCTCGCGGAAAAGCTCCACCGGCTGGCCATTGCGTTCGAAAAGCTTGCGCACCGCTGGGATCTCAAGCAACTCGGCCACCACCTTTCCGCCATCACTGGCAGGCAAAACCGGAGCCGTTTCATCCGCCCACGCGACCCGTTCGAAAGCCGCGTGCACTTCGCTGCCGAAGATCATGCCACTCGTGGAATGGCTCGCTGCGGTGCTAGGCGTTTGCTTCGCTGCACTCGGAGTCGTCCGCTCGCGGCGGGCCACGGCTCCCGTTAGAGGCGGCAGCGCGGCGGAGTCTTTCGCACGGCTCATGCGGGAAATGGACTCCACCCAGTCCGGCGATCCCGACTGATAGACCGTGCCGGGTTGGCCGTTAGAAGACACGGATGTCGCTAGCCAATCCGCCAGCGACGCCTTGTCCGCATCCTGCGAAGCGGACGGCGGTTCTAGCAAAACATATAGCCCGCGCTTGGAGCGTGTTAGAGCCACGTAGAGCATGCAGAACGCCTCGTAGCGCTGGCTTGCCGCCCAGCTTGCTTCCGGCTCACGCATTTCTGGAATCAAGTCCCGCGCCCACTTCGGCGGCGTCTGGGTGATCCAGCCATCTCCCTCCGCCACCTCGAAATATTGCGACGCGGGAATCTTGTCGTTGGGCAACTCAGGCAGCACCACCATGTCGAAGCCCAGACCCTTTGCCTTGTGGATCGTCATCACCTGCACCGCCGCGATGCCCGGGCTTTGGGAAACCTCTAACCGCTCGATCCATTCCGCCGCTTCCCGCGCCGTTGCCCCGCCCTGCGCGTCCAGATTGGCCAGCGCCGTCATCACATCGCCCGCCCGGCGGCGCCCGAAATCCGACCACTCTGCCCAACATGGCTCCACGACTTCCTCGATCATTCCCGCGAAGCCCACTTCCGACGCCACGCCTAACAAGCCCTCCCACACCTGTTGCCAATGCTCGCCGAACCTCGCTCGCAAGGACGCTGCCAACGGCGACATTTCTATCACCTCCTTCGCAAATGCATCCGCCGGATTCGCCAGCCACTTGAGCAAGTGCCCCAGCGCGATGCCCACCGGATTGTCCTTGGCCGGCTCGCGACGGCCTTCCTCGATCACGTCGAAACCCCGCGCTCGCAGCTCGTCTGCTACTTCTCGCACCTTCGCATTGCTCCGCACCAGCACGCCGCAAGTCATCGCTCGCTCGCCGACGCCGAGCTCACCTAACAACCCGCCGAGCCGCTCCAGCCGTTCCTCCCATTTTCCTGCCACCACTTCCACTCGCGCCTCGCCACACTTCGCCGGACCCGTTAGAGGCTCGGCGGAAAAGTGCTCCTGCCAGTCCCACTTGGCCGCGGCTTCGCCGAAAATTTCACGCAGCGTCCCCGTGTCGCCGCAGACGAGATTCACCAGCGCCAGCACCTCGGGACAAGACCGCCACGACTCGGACATCGGCTCGATTTCCAGCCCCCCGCCACGGTAGCGGTCGGTGACTTCATCGAACAAACCCACCTCCCCGCCGCGCCACGCATAGATCGCCTGCTTGCGGTCACCCACGATGAACATCGTCCCTTCGCCATCGCCTGCGGCTTCGTCGATGAGCGGTTGCAAACCCATCCAATCCGCGCGGCTGGTGTCCTGGAATTCATCCAGCAACCAGTGCTCGTGACGCGCGTCCAGCCGGAAATCCACCGCCTCGCGGCGCAGCCGGGCGTCCTCGCCGCGCACCCACTCACCCATCAGCACCTTCACGTCGTCGAACCCTAACAAGCCGCGACGACGGAGCTGTTTTTCACAGCGCGCGTCATACACCGAGATCACCTCGCGCACCGCGCGGGTCCGGTGGAGCGCCGCCGCCAGCTCGCAATGGGCTGCTAGATTTACCAGCTCCCGCAGCGCATCACCCGCCGGTCCGCCTATGAGAAACTCCTTGTAATACTTCACAGTTAGCGGGCCATTCTCGCGAGCGGCGGCTGACATCACATTTTCTAACATCCCAGACGCCCCTCCCAAGCTGCCGCTGCCGATCGTGTGATCGGCCAAGGATTGGATCACTTTCTCCAAAGCCTCGCGCTGGCCCTTCCGGGTGTAGTCGATGCCATCAAGCCCGCGCACGACCTTGGCCGCGAGTCCGTGTTTGTGCTCTTCCCAATCTTCTAACCGCACGCCCGCCAGAGCCGCCGGTCCCCACTCCAGGTCGTGACCCGCACGGTAGCGGCTTTGCCAGCTTTTCACGAAACCTCGCAGCCCTTCTAACACGCCTTGCTCCTCCTTGCCGATGGTCGCCCGGCGGAACGCGTGCAGGAAATCGTCTCCACCTCCATCCTCCAGTGTCTCTCCCAGGATCGTCGCCAAGATTTCATCCGCCGCCGCCACCGCCCGTGGGCCTTCTAGCAGATCGAACTTTCCACCCGTGAGACCTAGCTCGTATTGGAACCCACGCACCACCTTGGCGAAAAAGCTGTCCATCGTCCCCAGCGTGAGCCGCGGCAAGACGCGCACCACCCGCTCCAGCGCCTCACCGAAGTCCGCGCCCGGCAGCGCCAAATCCTGCCGCAGTTTAGCAGCCACCGTGGGTTTGCTCGCCGCGTCCGCCAGCTTCGTCAGCACCGAGTCCGCGAATTCCCCCGCAGCTTTGCGCGTGAATGTTAGAGCCACAATTTTCTCGGGAGCCACACCCATCGCCACCAAGCCGATCACCCGGTTGCCTAACTGAAATGTTTTCCCCGACCCAGCAGACGCGAGAATCAGCAGGTTCTTCCCGAGAAGGTTCATCATGGGCCGCAGCATGGGATGGAGATCCACTTTCTAAAACCCTGAATTTTCAAGAACATGAGCCACTCCCGGTGCAGCGCCTTCGCCAGAGGGTGCAGGACAAAAAAGTTCAAGGAGCGGCGAAACGTGTTCGCCGTGAGGATGAGATGACGATGACAAGACCCTTTGGACCACGAATCGGCTCATCAT
>JAYTLO010000407.1:0-1080 GCA_043729385.1 Akkermansiaceae bacterium | reverse complement strand
GCCGTGCTGGCCGGGTGGGAAATTGCGGCGTTCAAATGCCTTCGATGGGCCAAAGAGGGAGACACCGAAGCGGCGGCTGATCTTTGCGCGTGGACCTGTGTAACGTGCCATATAAGAATTTCTAAATAGGTTGGACTAAACGCGGCGGGCCTTTTTCGGGCGGCAGCCGTTGTGAGGAATCGGTGTCACGTCGCGGATCGAGAGGATTTCAAGACCGAGACCTTGGACGGCACGCACGGCGGACTCACGGCCGGAGCCTGGGCCTTTCACGCGGACATCCACTTCCTTGAGACCATGTCCCATGGCTTGGCGGCATGCGTCTTGCGAAACGACCTGAGCGGCGTAGGCAGTGCTTTTCCGAGAACCCTTGAAGCCCATCTTGCCGGCGCTGGACCATCCGATGGCATTGCCACTTGGATCGGTCACGCTAACGAGGGTGTTGTTGAAAGTGGCGGTCACATGGACGACGCCGCGGGTGATATTCTTGGAGCCTTTGGCTTTGTGAATCTTGATTTCTTCCTCGCCTCCGCCGATTTCGGCGAAGATGTCGCGCTTGGCTTCTTTCTTCGGTGCCTCTCCGATGGGGGTGGAGGCGGCCGCTTCTGGAGCAGGAGTGGTGGCGGGTGCTGGAGCTGCTACGGGCTCAACTGCCGACTCTACGGCAGCTTCTTGGTTGGTTTCTTCAGACATGAGTATTTAAAAAATTACTTCTTAACGCCCACGGTCTTCTTCTTGCCTTTGCGAGTGCGGGCATTGGTGCGGGTGCGTTGGCCACGGACCGGCAAACCGCGCTTGTGGCGGATGCCACGGTAGCAGTTAATCGAGGTGAGGCGCTTGAGCTGCGATTGGCGTTCACGGCGGAGGTCACCTTCCACCATGATGTTTTCCGCCTGGATCACCTGAGAGATGCGGACGAGTTGTTCCTCACTGAGCTGGCCAGTGCGGATGTTAGGGTCGATCCCCGCGTGTTCAAGAATCTTAGCCGCCGTTGGGCGACCGATGCCAAACATGTAGGGCAGAGAAGCTTCGATGCGCTTCTCATTGGGAATTTCAATGCCTAGGATACGTGCCATGATGTGC
>JAYTLO010000406.1:0-21421 GCA_043729385.1 Akkermansiaceae bacterium | reverse complement strand
CCCGCTTTTCGAAATCATCGAAGGAGATGGCGAAAAGCAGAAGATTACCCCGGTCTTTGCCGTCCCCGAAATTCTCGCGAAAGTTCTCGAAATCGCCAGCCGCGGCGTACAGATCAAGCGCTTCAAGGGTCTCGGCGAAATGAATGCCAAGCAACTTTTCGAAACCACCATGGACCCGGAGGTTCGCCAGTTCCTCCGCGTCCGCCTTGATGAGGACAACGCCGTCGAAGCTGACAAAATGTTCGATGTGCTCATGGGCGACATCGTCGAGCCTCGCAAGCGGTTCATCGAAGACAATGCGCTGAATGTTAGAAATCTTGATGTCTGATGATGTTCCATTGCTTACCAAGGAACGGATTCTAGCCGCCTTGGACGCATTGAATAGTCGCCTTAAGGAAAAAGGCGTCACGGGGGAGTTGTGTATTTTCGGTGGTGCCACGATGATTCTAGCATTTGATGCGCGCGAATCCACTCGTGACATTGATGCCGTTTTCGTTCCTAAAACTGAAATTTATCACGCAGCCGAGTTGATTGCTTATGACATGGAACTGCCTCTATCTTGGTTAAATGATGGCGTTAAGGGTTTTGTGTCTGCCGATGGAGAGCTAACGGAATCTGGAATGCCACAATGGGAAAACCTCCGCATTCTACACCCATCGACTCGCTATCTTTTGGCAATGAAGTGCATGGCCAGCCGCGTAGCCGACTACGATGGCACAGGAGATAGAAACGACATTATTCACCTTTGTAAAGACCTTGGAATCACGAATGCAGATGAAGTATTTGATCTGGTAGAGGGATATTATCCGATCTTAAGAATTCCAGTGAAAACTCAATTTTTCATCACTGAACTCATTGATGAGTTGAAAGGAGGCGTCTCATGATTGCCGTTGCGACAGGCATGCGTGAGCTTTTTGCGAACACAGATTCAGCAGAAAGCTTTAGTTATAAACTGCGCGATTTTTTGGATCGCTTTCGGGATGCGCCGTCTTCCGACCTGATTGCGGCCGAGCCTGAATTTCTCGCTCCGATTCTCAGCGATGAAGGCCGTGCGGACGCCTACCTTGCGTCCACCGCCGCTTGGCTGGCTCAAAAGTATAGCTTACCCACACCCCCATGGGCGAGAGGTACAGCCAGATGCCTCGAAAAACCATGGTTTGCTGCCCGTTCGCATAATTTAAGAATGGTACTCCTTGAGGAAAGCCCCTCGGAGTTCCGCATCCGTAACCTCTTCGTCTCCGCTAACGCCCTTTCCCGCGCCTGACCCCACTTCCCCACCATGTCCGAAGCTAACATTAAGCCCATCAACGTCGCCGAAGAACTCTCCAAGTCCTTCTTGGAATACTCGATGTCGGTGATCATTTCCCGCGCCCTGCCAGACGTGCGCGACGGTCTCAAGCCATCCCAGCGCCGCATCCTCTATGCCATGCGTCAGTTAGGAGTCGGCCCCGGCAAGCCGCATGTAAAGTGCGCCAAGATCGTCGGTGAAACGATGGGTAACTTTCACCCGCACGGTGATATGTCGATCTACACCTCGCTCGTTAACATGGGCCAACCATGGTCGATGCGGGAAATGCTCATCGACGGCCAAGGTAACTTCGGCTCCGTGGAAGGCGACTCCGCCGCATCCATGCGTTACACCGAAGCGCGCCTACATCCGTTAGGTCTTGCGATGATGGATGACCTCGACAAGGACACCGTTGATTTAGTTCCCAATTATGATGGCTCGCAGTTAGAGCCATCTGTCCTGCCAGCTGCGTTCCCTAACTTTCTCGTCAACGGCAGCACCGGCATCGCCGTCGGCATGGCCACCAATCTCGCTTCGCACAACCTCGGCGAAGTTGTGGATGCCATTTGCGCTCAGATCGACAACTCGGAAATCACGCTGCCTGAGTTGATGCAATATATGAAAGGCCCGGATTTCCCGGTCGCCTGCGAAATCCGCGGCATCCGCGGCATCGAGGAATACTTCCGCACGGGCCGTGGCTCCATGCGCATGCGCGGAAAAATGGAGATCGAAGAAAGCCCTAACGGCAAGGCGATGATCATCATCCGCGGCGTGCCCTACGGTGTGAACCGCGCCACGCTTCAGGAACGCATCGCTGAATTGGTAAACGATAAAGTCCTCACTGGCATCTCCGGAATGCGCGATCTATCAGCCGAGGACACCTGCATCGAGATCGAGTTGAAGCGCGATGCCCGCCCCGCAGTCGTCGTCGCTCAGCTCTTCAAGCTCACCTCCATGGAGACTTCATTCTCCGTGAACATGCTGGCGATCCACAAGAACCGGCCCAAGCAATTCTCGCTCAAGGAAGCTATCGACGCCTACATCGAGCACCGCCGCGAGGTCGTCATCCGGCGGACCCGCTACCTGCTAGGAAAAGCCGAGGAACGCGCGGAACTCCTCGAAGCCTTCCTGTTAGCTCTCGGTCATCTTGATGATTTCATCAAAATCATCCGTTCGTCGAAAAATCGCGATGAAGCCCGCGAACGTCTTGCCGCTTACAGTTTCCCTATCGCCACCGCCGAGGCGCTTGGCATCCTGATCCGCTCACAGGCATCTATTTCCGGTGATACCTATATCTTCAGCGAGCGCCAGGTAAATGCCATCCTCGAACTCCGGCTCTATCAACTCACCGGTCTCGAACAAGACAAGGTAAAGGGAGAATACGACACCGTCCTCGCCGACATCACGGACCTCATGGACATCCTCGCCCGCGAGGAACGCGTGCTTATTATCATTAAGGAAGAGCTGCGTGTGATCAAAGATCGCTTCGCCACGCCACGGAAATGCACCATCGTCGCCGAAGTCGGTGAAGTGGCCATGGAAGATCTAATCGCCAATGATGCGATGATCGTCACTCTCTCTCATCGCGGCTATATCAAGCGCACTCTATCCAGCGAATACCGAGTCCAAGGCCGCGGTGGTAAAGGTCTTAAAGGTATGGAAACTCGGCAGTCGAAAAAAGACGAAGCTGATGATTTTATCGAACACCTCTTCAGCGTCCAAGCACACGACTATTTGTTATTCTTTACCAACACTGGCCGCATGTATGTTGAGCGGGTGTATGAACTTCCCGAAGGTTCACGCACTGCGATGGGTCGCAGCATTCAAAACGTGCTCAACCTCAAACCCGAGGAAAAGATCGCCGCGCTTCTCCGCCTCGAACGCACGGTGGACGAGGATGGCAATGACATTACCTTCCGCGAAGAAGCCGGATATGTCTTCTTCGCCACCCGCAGTGGCAAGGTCAAGAAAACCGCCGTTAACGATTTCCGCAATTACCGCAAGGACGGCATCATCGCCATCAACCTTGAGGAAAACAACGAGCTCATCGGCGTCCGTCTAACATCCGGTGGTGATGAGATCATCCTCGTCACTCACGAAGGCTTGAGTTTGCGTTTCCACGAGGACGACACCCGCCCGTTAGGCCGTGGCACCGCTGGTGTGATGGGCATCCGCCCGAGCGAAACGGATTTCGTCATCGGCCTCGCCCTCGTCACCCAAGGATCGACGTTGTTAGTTGCCTCTGAGAATGGCATCGGCAAGCGCACCACCTTCGAGGACTACCGCAAGCAATCGCGTGGCGGAAAAGGCATCATCACCATGAAGGTCACGGACAAAACCGGCCCCGTCGTCGGTGCCGTGACCGTGACCGAGGAAGACGAACTCATGCTGATGACCTCCAGCGGTCAAAGCATCCGCATCCGCGCCGCAGAAGTCCGCGAGACCGGTCGCAATGCCCAAGGTGTGAAACTCCTAACACTCAAGGGTGCCGAGAAACTCCAAGACATCTCCAAAGTCATCCCAGATGGCGAGGATGCGGACGGTGGATCAACTTCCGTCGGCGAGGATGAACCTTCGGCCGACGAACCGACTGAGTAAGACTGGACTGCTCCAAACGGGGGATGTTCGATTTGCATCGAATGCTGCCATCGTCTGCGGGTGATCAAGACTTCTCAATTCCTACTCATTCTGATTCTCATCTCCGACCTCGCACCGGGCGAGGCGGGGAAGCCCATGAAATTTGATTTCGGCTCGGCTAACACCATCCCCGGATTCACCGCAGTGACTCCCGCCGGTGTCTATACCCCGGAAAAAGGCTATGGCTTCGACCTCGGATTCGCAGCCAAGATAGAAGACCGGGGAGGGAATCCCGTGAAGGGAGATTATATCACCGGCGAGGGCGGATTCTATTTCTCCGTGGCTCTACCGCAGGGAAATTATGATGTTACGTTGCTGCTAGGTGACCCGGCTGGCACGTCTAACACCACAGTGAAAGCCGAATCACGGCGGTTGATGTTAGAAAATGTAGCCACTGCCGATAAGGAGCAGGTGAGCCGCAAGTTCACAGTCAATGTCCGCCAACCGGACTATCCCGGTGGATGGGTGGGATTAAAGGATCGCGAGAAACCTTATTTGCACTGGGACAACAAACTCACGCTTGAGTTTAACGGTCCACGCCCATGTGTGGCGGCGTTAGAGATCGCGCCCGCGGCGGAGGCCATCACCGTTTGGTTGTTAGGCGACTCCACGGTGACGGATCAACCCTTCGAGCCATGGAATTCGTGGGGCCAAATGTTCACTCGCTTTTTCAAATCTGGAGTCGCGGTCGCCAACCACGCGGAATCCGGTGAGTCGTTAGGAAGTTCAATTTCCGCCCGTCGCGTCGCCAAGGTCGAGGCGGAGATGAAGAAAGGCGATTATGTTTTCATTCAGTTCGGTCACAATGACATGAAGAGCAAGGCACCCGATGCGCTTCAGAAGTATGAGGAAAATCTTGGGAAGCTCGTGAAGTCCATCCAACAAAAAGGTGGCACTGCCGTTTTAGTGACCTCAATGGAGCGCAAGGGCGGAATCGTCAACGACACTCTAGCAGGCTATCCCGATGCCATGAAGCGTGTGGCCAAGATGGAGAAAGCACTGATGATCGATCTGCATGCAATGAGCCGCGAACTCTATGTTGAGCTAGGCAAGGACTTGAATGCCGCGTTTCAAGACGGAACTCATCATAACAACTTCGGCAGCTACGAAATCGCCAAATGCGTGGTGGAAGGTATCCGCAAGGGGAAGCTGCCACTGGCCGCGCTGTTAGCCAATGATGTGAAACCGTTTGATCCATCGCATCCAGACTCGGCCGCAGATTTCCACTACGCGGTCAGTCCGTTGAAGGATCTAGCAAAACCGGATGGGAATTGACGGACGTCTCTCCACGTCTCGACATGTCGCCGCCGGGATGTCACCTTAGGACATGAGCGGTATTGACGATGGCCAACTTGGGGATGTTGATAGCACTCAGGTCCATGCACGCAGCGCATCCAGTGAGAAGATTGCGTTATTCCGTTCTCTGTTTCGCGGTCGGCAAGATATCTATCCACGCCGTTACGATAACAGGAAAACCGGTCGCTCGGGATATGCTCCGGCCTGCAGCAATGAATGGGTTCGCGGCATTTGTGAGAAGCCACGGATCAAATGCGGCGATTGCCCACACCGCGCATTCTTGGCGGTGACTGATGAGGTCATCCGCTGGCATCTATCAGGAAAGGACGCTGCGGGAAAGGACTTCGTTGCAGGTGTCTATCCGATGCTTGCGGACGAGACCTGCTACATTCTCGCTATAGACTTCGACAAAGAGTTATGGAAACAAGATGTGCTTGCAGTGATGGAAACCTGTCGTCACTTGCAAATTCCCGCAGCTTTAGAACGCTCACGCTCGGGCAATGGCGGGCATGTCTGGCTGTTTTTTGCGGAAGCGATTCCCGCCACTCTCGCGCGCAAGTTAGGTTCATTCATTCTCACGGAAACGATGGAGCGCAGACCGGAACTCGGCCTGAACTCCTATGACCGGCTTTTCCCTAACCAAGACACGCTGCCGAGGGGCGGCTTTGGAAATCTAATCGCTCTGCCCATGCAGAAAGCATCGCGGGAAAATGGTAATAGCGTGTTCGTGGATGACACCTTCATCCCGCATCCAGATCCGTGGGCATTTCTATCATCTATCTCCCGTTTATCCCGCGAGCGGATCGAGTCCCTTGCTCAAGAAGCAGAAAGCCGCGGCCGCGTCATGGGCGTGCGCTTCGCCCTATCTCCCGATAGCGAGGTCGAGCCATGGAATACTCCGCCATCTCGTAAGCATCGCGAATCGCCCATATTGGACACACTGCCGCGAGAAGTCGAAGTAGTGCTTGGCGATCTCATCTATCTATCAAAATCAACATTGCCTCCCGCATTGCGCAATCGCCTGTTGCGCATCGCCGCCTTTCAAAACCCCGAGTTCTATCGTGCGCAGGCCATGCGGCTATCAACCCACGACAAACCTCGGGTCATCGCTTGCGGGGAAGACTCGTCCGCCCATATCGCTCTGCCTCGGGGCTGCATGGACGACTTACTATCACTTTTCTCCGAGCTAAAAATAAAACCTATCATCCGTGACGAGCGGATTGCTGGAAATCCAGTCAATGTCCTATTTGGAGGAGTTCTCCGACCAGATCAAGAAGTCGCCGCTGCCGCGATGCTCGCTTATGATATAGGAGTGTTAGCGGCCACCACTGCCTTTGGAAAAACCGTGGTCGCCGCATCGCTCATCGCCAGTCGCGGGATTAATACCCTCATCCTCGTCCATCGCCAGCAACTGCTAGAACAATGGATCGAGCGCCTCTCTTCATTCCTAGGACTACCCGCTAAGTCCATCGGACGGCTCGGCGGTGGCCATAAGAAACTCACGGGCGGAATCGACGTTGCCCTCATCCAAAGCCTCGTCCGCAAGGGCGTCGTCGATGACCGCGTGGCGGACTATGGACATCTGATCATTGATGAATGTCATCATCTATCAGCGCACAGCTTTGAACTCGTCGCCCGCCGTGCCAAGGCGCGCTTCGTGCTCGGTCTCTCCGCCACTGTGGCGCGGAAAGATGGCCATCACCCGATCATTTTCATGCAGTGCGGCCCCGTCCGCCACCGGGTGGATGCCAAGCAACAAGCGGATGCCCGACCATTTTCCCACCATGTCATCGTCCGCCCCACTGGCCTGCGCTCCGCTTCCGAACCCGATCCTGATAGACGCATTGAGTATCAAAATCTCTGTGCAGAAATTATCCGCTCCGAGCCGCGCAATGCGATGATCCGCGACGATGTCATTTCAGCATTGAGTGAAGGTCGCTCGCCGTTAGTGCTCACTGAACGTACCGAACACATCACCGCCCTCGCGGACTTGATCCGCCCGCATGTGCCTCATCTCATCATCCTCCAAGGTGGAATGGGCAGGAAACTTTTGCGCGAGGCGATCGCACAACTCGCTGCCGTCCCTGCTGACGAGACCCGAGTCGTCATCGCCACCGGCAAGTTCATCGGTGAGGGCTTCGATGACTCGCGGCTGGACACCCTCTTCCTGACCATGCCCGTCTCGTGGAGCGGCATCATCGCCCAATATGCCGGGCGTCTTCACCGGCTCCACGACGGCAAGCACGAAGTTAGAATCCACGACTACGCCGATCTCGATATCCCGATGCTCTCCCGCATGTTCGACAAGCGTTGCGCGGGTTACGAAGCCATCGGTTACACCATTCTTTTACCAGCCAGCGCCCTGCCCGGGTGGCCGGTCGAGGTTCCATTGCCCATCGATCCCGTTTGGAAAAACGACTATGCCGCCAGCGTCCGCAGGCTGGTCCGGGATGGTGTGGATGCCCCACTCGGCAATCTGTTTGTAATTGCCACTCGCACTAACACCGACCACGCCCGTGCCCGCAGTGCCTCGGAAGCCTTCCTCTTCCAACGTCTTCAATCTCTCACAGAAACTAACGGACTGTTCCAACTCAACAGCAAACTCCCGATCCCGTTCGATGGTTGGAGCGAAATGGAGATCGACCTGTTTTCCGTCATTCTCAAGCTCGCCATCGAGATCGACGGCCCACAGCATCTATCTGATCCGGTGATCTATCGCCGGGACCGGCGCAAAGACGCGTTGCTTCAGGAGAGTGGCTGCCATGTGCTTCGTCTTCTAGCAGAAGATCTCGGCAAACATCTGGACGCGACGCTCGATGCCATCATCCGCGCCGTCGCGCATCTCCGACGGAAGCTCTGATATGTTTCAGGCACCAAATTAACACAATGTGGATTTGGTGCCCGACAAAATACAAATAATCCAGGCACGAGATTGACAACATGTCGATCTCGTGCCCAATTAGATCCGTGCTTTTCAGGCACCAAATCGACATGGACGGCTTCATCGGCAGACAGACAGAGAGACGCGAGTTCGCAGAACTCTTGAAAAAGAAGACTGCTTCGCTGGTGACTTGCCAGGGTCGGCGGCGGATCGGGAAGAGCCGCCTCGTCGAGGAATGCGCACGTTCCGCCGATCATTTCTTTTCCTTCATCGGCCTACCGCCGCGCGAGGGTATCTTGCGGCAGGACCAGCTTGATGCGTTCAGCGGCCACCTTGCAAAACAAACTCCGTCCCCGCGCGTGACACTCGATGGCTGGCCGACCGCGTTCCAGCTATTGGCCAGCCAGCTCCCTGCGAAGGGATCGGTCGTGTTGTTGTTCGACGAAATTTCCTGGATGGCCATCGGCGACAAGGATTTCGCCGGGCATCTGAAGACCGCGTGGGATCAGCATTTCTCCAAACTCCCCGGATTGACCCTTGTTCTCTGCGGCTCGGTCTCCTCGTGGATCGAGGAGAATATCCTCAAAAGCACCGGCTTCGTCGGCCGCTGCTCGTGGCAGTTTCATCTCAAACCATTACCTCTATCAGAATGCCCAGCGTTCTGGGGAAATCGTGCAGCGCGTGTTAGTGCCGCAGACAAATGGCGCATGCTCGCAGTGACTGGCGGCGTTCCTGGCTACCTTGAGCAACTCATGCCGTCCCGCAGCGCGGAGGAGAATATTGAGCGGCTTTGCTTCAACCAAGGTGGCATGTTGTTCAATGAATTCGAGCGCATCTTCCATGATATCTTCAGCCGCCGTGCCGCGACTTGTCGGGATATAGTTAGCACACTGGTGGGAGGACCAAGGACACTTCAGAAAATAAGCAACACCCTGAAACGCGAACGCGGCGGCAGTCTGGGAGATGCACTAACCGATCTAGAATTAGCGGGCTTCATCCGCAAAGAACGCTTCTTCGATCCTATCACCGGCAAATCCCGCCCGCGCGACCATCGCTACCGAATCGCGGATAACTACCTTCGTTTCTATTTGAAATATATAGCTCCGGCGCGCGAGCGGATCCTCAAAGGACTCTATCAGCGTGTGCCCATCGAAATGCTGGAAGCATGGGATATTATCATGGGCTATCAGTTCGAGACTCTCATCCTCGACAGCTTGGGTGAAGTCTTCGTGCACCTCGGTCTAAAGAACCGCGCCGTGCTTAACGCCGGACCTTACGCCCAAGGTAAAACCCAGCGCCAGCAAGCCTGCCAGATCGATCTACTGATCCGCACCCGGCAAGCCATCTATGTCTGTGAGATGAAATTCCGTCGGCACATCGGTAGCGAGGTCATCGAAGAAGTCCGGGGAAAAGTGGCGAAGCTCAAGCTGCCGAAATCCCAATCCGTCCGCACCGTCCTCATCCATTCCGGCGAACTCGATCTTACCATTGAGCCTTCCGACTATTTTGATTATATCATTAACGCGGATGAATGGGTGAAGGGGTGAGGTAAACGAGTGGAATCGTCGGCTTTCCTTCAAAACTTTTAATGTCAAACCAACGCTTCCTTATCAAGTCGGGCGATCAGGCCGGACTTGCGGCTGCGGAGTTCACGAAGTCCAGCCAGATTAGACCCGAATGATTCCATATCATTTTGTTATCGGAACTCGCACCATAACTCCGCACCTCAACTTGATAACATGGCCAAACCGAAAAAGAAACTAACTGCCGCCCAACGCGCCGCGAAGAAGCAACGCAAGAAAGACTTCATGACCGTCTTTATGAACGGCAAGCAAGTCCGAGTCCGTCGCCCGCCGACCATCGAAGGCATGGATGCGGATGAATTTATCCGCCGGAACGCTGACCCCATCTGGCTCCATCAGCATGGAGATGATGAGTTGTTATTTTAAATCGGGAATTATATTCATTCCACGCAGCCCGAATAGTGGGGCGGCGGCGAGGAAGTGGCGGTCGTTCGAATAGACTTCGGTGAAGCCGTCCTCGGCAGCGCAGGCGAGGTGGAGTGCGTCGGCAGCGCGGAGGAAGTGGGTGTTAGCGGCGGTCCAGAAGAATTCTTCAAGTCGTTGTTGGATAGAATCGGTCAAAGGAAGCCAGTGGTAGAAGCCGTCTTTGGAATCTGCGATGTATTGTTCGAGTGCGGATTGATAAGCTCCTTGCTGTAACCTCCCTTCGCGAAAGGCGCGATGGAAGGCAGCAACCATTTCAGCTTGGGCATGCCAAGCACTGGCGATGGCGGTGATCCATCCCGCTGGGCGAGTTCACTTGGAAATTCGAAAAGACCGGGTGCTCGGGGTGAAGGTTGGTGATCGCGTGCTTCTCGTCGATGGCACGCTGGACGCGACGATGGATTTAATCTTCGTCGGTGGTGCGCCAGTCACTCGCGGGCGGAACGGGAGTGGAGGTCTGCTTCTTCTTCCGGGGGATCTTTTTGGCCCTCATGAAATCTCGAGGACCGTGCATTGATGTGTCAGTGGGGCGCAACTGAAACTCGTGACAAGCCGCAGGGTGTTTTTCCGGATGGTAGGCTTGCCTGAAAATATCAGGTGGTGCATCACATGGGCGATCTTATGAGAACCCTCAGCCTGCTCTTCCTCCTTCCTGTCCTTGTTTCCGCTCAGGAGACTATCGAACGTCTCGATCCCGCCCTCGACGCCATCCTCGATTCCCAAGCTAAAATCGAAACGCTTTGCACCGGCTTTGACTGGGCAGAGGGGCCGGTGTGGGATGAAAAGGAAAAGCGCCTGCTGTTCTCCGACGTCCCGCAGAACACGATCTATCAGTGGAAGGAAGGCGACACCGTGGCGTCCATTTTCATGAAACCCTCCGGCTACACCGGGGTCGCAAAATATGGCGGCGAACCGGGTTCTAACGGCCTCGCGATGGATGCAAGCGGACGGCTGTTCGGCTGCGAACACGGCGACCGACGCGTGTCGTATCTCACCCCGGACGGCGGCAAACGGACCCTGGCCGACGACTTCGAGGGCAAGCGTTTCAACTCGCCCAACGACCTCGCGATCGCGTCTAACGGTGACGTGTATTTCACCGATCCGCCCTACGGTCTGCCGGGCCGCGAAAAAGACACAAGGTTTCGCGAGCTGCCATTCTTCGGAGTGTTCCGGGTCACCCCACAGGGCGTGGTCTCGCTGGTCGTCCGCGATCTCGCACGACCGAACGGCGTGGCGCTGTCGGCTGACGGGAAAATCCTCTACATCGCCCAATCGCACGGCCCGGCCCCGGTCATCATGGCCTATCCACTCAAGGCCGACGGCGCAACCGATGGCGGCAAGTTATTTTTCGACTGCAAGAACCTCAAGGGCCCCGGCGGTCCTGACGGAATCAAGGTCGATGCCAAGGGCAATGTCTTCGCCACCGGACCCGGCGGCTGCCTGATCTTGGACCCGCAGGGAAAACTGCTAGGCAGGATCCATTGCGGTCGGCCGACGGCTAATATCGCCTTCGGCGAGGGCGGCACGCGACTTTACCTCACTTCGGACGACCGGCTCCTGCGGGTGGCACTGCGGCGGTGATAACAGTGCTGCTAGTTCTCAAGCAGCCACGCGTCCATCCCACCGGTCACGTTCTTCACGCGGGTGAAGCCGCGGTCTAGCATCAGTTGCACGGCCTTGGCGGAGCGGCCGCCGGACTTGCAGTGGACGAGGATCTCGCAGTCGGTCGGCAGACTTTCTAACTCATCTGGCAGCGTTCCCAGCGGGATCAATCGCGAGCCTTCGATGTGGGCGAGTGCGTATTCATCGGGTTCGCGGACGTCGATGAGGAGTCCGTCAAATTTCCCTGCTAGAAGGGCGCGGAGTTGGGTGGTGGTGATAGATTCCATGGTGTCAGAGGTAAAATCGCAGGCGGCGGAAGCGGTGGTTTCCGCATTTGAGACGGAGTGGATCTCGGGGTGGTCGCCGCAGAGGCGGCATTGCGGATCGCGGTTGAGCTTGAGGCTGCGGAATGCGCTGTTGAGCGCATCGTAGCAGGTGAGCTTGCCCAACGGCACTACGCCTATTTTGAGAATGAGCTTGAGTGCCTCCATCGCTTGCAAGGAGCCGATGATGCCGGGCAGCACGCCTAACACCCCAGCTTCTTGGCATGAGGGGACACTGCCGGGCGGGGGCATGTTAGGCAGTAAACAGCGGTAGCACGGCCCGCCGAGGTGCGGTGCAAATACTCCGGTCTGGCCCTCGAAGCGGTGGATCGCGCCAAAGACGAGCGGCTTTTTTAGGAGGAACGCGGTGTCGTTGGTTAGAAAGCGGGTGGGAAAATTGTCCGAGCCATCGACGAGGATGTCATACCTGCTGGCGATTTCCATGGCGTTCTCCGGAGTGAATCTCACGGGATGACATTCGACATGCACATGCGGGTTGACCTCCAGCAGACGGGCGGCGGCGCTTTCGAGTTTCGGTCTGCCGAGCCATGACTCGCCATGCAGAATTTGCCGTTGGAGATTCGAAGCATCCACCACATCTGCATCGACGAGGCCCAGCCTGCCGACGCCGGCGGCTGCTAGATAGAGCGCGGCGGGCGAACCTAATGCCCCAGCTCCGACTAACAGCACCGCCGCGTTTTTCAGCCGCAACTGGCCAGCCTCGCCCACCGCCGGAATGAGCAAGTGGCGCGAGTAGCGGAGCAGCTCCGCGGATGAAAGTCCGTCTGACATGGCGGCGGACGCTGGCAGCGGAACCGGCCCCGGTCAAAGCCGGAAAACCGTTTTGCCCAGCAGGGATTTGTGATACATTGCCGCCATGTCCGAAGTCCAATCTTCCTTCCAACTCAGCCCGGGAGACAGCGCGCCCGATTTTTCATTGCCCGATGCTTATGGTGAAATGGTGGCCTGCGCGGATGTGGCCGGAGAGGGCGGGCTGTTAGTTTTATTTGCCTGCAACCACTGCCCATTCGTGGTCCATCTGGCAGACGCCGTGGGTGAATTCGCCCGTGAAATCGCCGCCGAAGGAGTGACCACGGTGGCGATCAATTCTAACGATCTCGAAAAATACCCGCAGGATGGGCCGGAGCCGATGAAGGCATTCGCCGCCGAACGAGGGTGGGATTTCCCATACCTCCTCGACGAATCCCAACAAGTCGCCAAGGACCACGGCGCGGTTTGCACGCCCGACTTCTTCCTGTTTAACAACTCTGGAAGATTGTTCTACGCTGGGCAATTCGACGACTCCCGCCCTCGCAGTGGGCTGGCTCCGCACGGCGGGGATTTGCGGGAAGCGGTGCGTCGGATGCTGGGTGGCGAGCAGCCGCTGGCCAGGCCTTACCCGAGCAGCGGTTGCAATATCAAGTGGAAGCCGGGCAACGAGCCAATCAGTTAGGCGGCGGCTCGCGGGACAAATAAGCAGGGCGTCTGTATTGAAATTGACCCCCGTTGGCGCGGCGGTGATGGTCGCGCGGTGCGGACGATTTTAATCACAGGTGGAAACGGCGGCCTCGGTCTGGGGATCGCCCGCTATTTCCTCGGGCACGATCCCGAGGCCCGCGTGTGGCTCGGGGTCCGGGCAAATCGTGGGCAGGCGGAAATCCTCGCGGCGGAGTACGCCGGTCGCTGCCGCATGATCGATCTAGAAGTGACCTGCGGGGATGCTTGGAAGTCGGCGATTGAAAAAATCATTGAAGCCGACACCCGGCTCGACGTGCTCGTCAACAACGCAGGTATGCACCGCGATTGCCTGTTAGCCGCCATGCCGGATGACGCGTGGCACTCGGTGATCGCCGCGAATCTGGACTCCGTTTTTCACGGCTGCCGCGCGGCCGTCACACCGATGATGCGCCAACGTTTCGGCCGCATTATTAACATCGCCTCGCTCAGTGCGGTGCTGCCGCCGTTGGGCCAGACGAACTATGCCGCCGCCAAAGCCGGAGTGGTCGCGCTCAGCCAGACGCTGGCCAAGGAAGTCGCGCGTGCTGGCATCACGGTGAACTCGCTGCTGCCCGGCTTCATCGAGACCGAGGCGCTCGGCGGCATGGATGAAGAGGCTAGGAAATCCGCCCAGCGCGGCATCCCGCTGCGCCGTTTCGGCAAGCCGGAGGAAGTCGCCGCTGCGGTTTATTTCCTCGCCAGCATCGAGGCGGCTTATATCACCGGAGCCGCTCTGAAAATAGACGGCGGCATTTTCTAACTACACAATCATGCAAGGCGAGGAACTCCGACAAAAAATCAAGGAAGTGATGGTGGAAGAGCTGATGCTCGACCAAGCCCCATCAGAAATCAGCGACATCATCCCGATCTTCGGCGGTGGTGGGCTGGGCCTCGACTCGGTGGATGCCTTGCAACTTGTCGTCGGACTGGAGAAACATTTCGGCCTGAAAATCGGCAATTCCGACGCCGCGAGAGGGATCCTAGAAAGCGTGGAAACCATCGCCCGCGAGATTGAGAAATCCGCTTAGGCCATTGGGATTTTTCCGGCTTGCATGAAAGCATTTCTGATCTTCTGCCTCAAGTTAGCCCTCACCGGATTGTGCCTGTGGTGGGCGTTTTCCCAGGTGAAAATTGATCGGTCGATTTTCACTCGCCCGGGTGCCATCGACTACCGCTGGCTGGCTGGAGGTGCCGCGCTGGCTGGCACGGCCATCGTCTTCCAAGGCATGAGATGGTGGTTGTTTTTACGCGGCCAAGCACTGGCTGTTAGCTTGGGGCGGGCGGTGGAGCTGACTATGATCGATAGCCTCTTCAGCCTCGCTTCCGTAAGCGGACTCGGTGGCGATGCCGCGCGGATTATCCTGCTGATGCGCGATTATCCGGGGAAAAAACTCGTCATCGCGATGGCGGTGATGGCGGACCATCTAGCAGGATTGGTTTCATTGGCCTTGTTATTTTTCATCGTCTCGGTCGCGAAGTTCGACGCCATCGTGGATCAAAGCATCCTTGGTCGCGGGGTCATCCACTTCGCTTGGTTCTATCTCGGCGGTGGCTTGGCGATGGTGCTGATGATCTTCGTTTGCGCCTCGCCACCCATCCATCGGTTGATTCATGGCAATGGCCGTTTCGCCCGGTGGCCGTTCATGAGCAAGATCCCGGAGTTATATGATATCTATCGGAAAAACTGGAAATATGCCCTCGCCGGATTGATGGCTTCGTTCCTCATGTTGTTTGCGTATTTCTCCTCCTACTACTGCGGCATGAGGGCCGTCGGCGGTAAAGCAGAGTACGCCGCCGTGATTTCTGCCATGCCTGTAATTGACGCTATCAGCGGCCTGCCGATCTCGATCGCCGGCGTAGGTGTGCGCGAGAAATTGTTCGAAGTGTTGATGAAAGACCTCGCCGGCGTGCCCCCGGAAACCGCCGTCGCCGCCTCGCTCGCCGGCTTCGCGTGCAACGTGTTCTGGGCCGGGCTAGGAGCATTGTTTTTCCTCAAGAAACGCGACCGCGTGACGGTGGCGGAGCTGGAGGCAAGTAAGGAGTAACGACCTTATTGTCGTTTCTTGATTTCTGGGACACGAAGCCGAAGAAGGGACAATAAGGTCCCTGCTCCTTAGAGGAATTTTATCGTCTCCACTTGGCTCCTCCTGTAGTGCATTCCTCCAGCTAACAAAGAAACGCTTGAGAAAATCCCACCTGTTATACTTGGCGGCCATTTGCGGCAGCGGCTTGCTCATTGGTTTCTCATTGCGGCGACTTTCCTCGGGAAATCCTTGGTCCGCGAATCTCGGAGGCGCGCCTGCTCAGACAGCGCCCGCGCGTGAATCCGCCACGTCTCTGGATGATTCCTCGCGCCCGGCCACACCGGTATCCGCCCGATCGACCGACACCGTGGAATCCATCCTCGCGCTCGATCCGGCCAGCAGCTACGCCCGCATCGCTCGCTGGCTGGCCACGGTAACCGAGCAAGACATCGCCGCATGTTGGGCGGGCTATCAGCAGGGAAAATGCCCCGATGAAATCACGCAACTCGTTTTCATCAACTGGACGCGCTTGAATCCCCAAGCTGCCATCGCAGCAGTCGCCGGGACCGAGAACGAGCGCAACGCTTGGTGGGCGTGGGCCGCGAATGATCCGAGCTCGGCGCTATCCGCCGCGAAGGCTGTGGGTAGGGAGCAGGTGAGTCACGTCGCGACCGGGATCGGCGAGTTTGATCCGGCATGGCTTCGCGCGCATCTCGGTGAGATCCCGGAATCCTGCCGGGGCGACGCCTTCACCCGCATGAGGAAATGGCCGACCGGGCAAGATCCCCAGACGAGCCTAAAGTTCTTGAAGGAAAACGGTATGGGGTTCGATGACCGCATTTTCAAAAGCCTCGTCCGGAAGGATCCGTGGGCGGCGTTCGACTGGTTAAAGGAGAATCCTAACGATTACCACAGCTTCGACAAACGGGACCGGAGGCTGGATGTTCTCGCCTCCACAATGGCTCAGGAAAATCCAGAGGAACTGGAGCGGCTCGCTGCCGGGGTGCCCGTGGGCGCGGCGCGGCGGGCGATGGAGCAGGCGCTCTTCGACCACCTGTTGGAAACCGATCCGGCGGCGGCCCTGGAGTCGGCACGCGCCGTCGAGGCACCACTGGTCGCCGCCCAGAGGCTTGGCCAAATCGGCCTCGGCATGATCGCGACCGATCTGGACAAGGCGTTTGAAATCGCCAGCGAAATCCTCGCGGCGAACCCGGGGGAGCTCGATATCAGGAATCGCATCGAGTTTGAAAATGGCAACATGTGGAGCGGGAATCCGGGAAAAGCCAGCGAGCTGATGAATGCGCTATTCGAAAAGGATCGGGAGAAAACCTTGGCAGTGATGGCCGCGCAACGTGCCGGGGAAAGCACCCTGCAAGAGACATTTTCAGACTTCGCCGCAAAGTGGGCCGAGGATGATGTGGAGGGCTTCATGGACTGGACTGACCAACAGTCTGGAATCACCCAGCAGGCATCCGCCCAGCAGATTAGCATCAAGCTGGCGAGACGCGGTGACTACTCCGAAGCCATCGAGTGGGCGGGACGCGGTTCAAATGTCGGCTACCCACTCACCTCCGTACTTTCCCAGTGGCAAAGAACGGATCCCGAGGCCGCGGCCGCGTGGGTGGAAAGTTACGATCTGACGAATGAGCAGAAGGCCCACTACCGGGACTTCCTGAAACGCGCCGCCCAATGAACCTGTCAGCACCATCACCTTTCAAGTCCGTCGGTTTGCTGGCATTTCTCGCCACGGGGATCATCGGTTGGCAGCTCGCCACGCCGTCTGCTCCGGCTACGGAGGGCGAAATTTCGATGACTTCCGTGACCAAGCGCGCACCCCGTCCGGCGCGTCCCTCTCGCTCCGCTGCGGCAAATACTGCGGGCAAACGCATGGCCTCGCTCCGTGCCCTCGCCGATCCCGAGGCGCGGATGCTGGCTAGCATTTCGCTGGCGGAATCACTTTCACCCACCGAGTTCGCAGCGTGGATGAACGGTGGCTGGTTCAACCTGCGAGGCGGTCCCGAACTCATGATTTTCTCCAAAGTCCTGCTAGAACGCTGGCTGCGGGAAGCCCCGGAAGATCTGATGGCATGGGCGGCGCAAAACAATAGCGACGCGGCGAACGGCTTGATGGACGAGTGGGCCGCGCATGAACCGCAGCGCCTCATCGACTACTTTAAATCCCACCGTGACGACAGGAGGGAGCTTGAGATGCTCGAAAAAATCGCCGTTTCATCGCCAGCCCTAGCACTCCAGCGGCTCCGCGAAATGGCTGATGCTGGCATCGTGGCCATTATGAGGGATAAGGCAGGAGGAATGATGACCGCACCGCTGATGAAAGTTCTCGCGGCCAATTCACCCGCCGCCTTGGAAGCGCTGCTTGAGTCCATGCCGTCTGAAATGAAAATCGTCGCCGAGGGGGCGCTGAGCAAGCTGCGACTGGATGCCTCGTTTGAAGATGAAATCCGCAATCTCCAGGGCCGCAAGGATGGGTGGAAAATTTTCTCAACCTACCTTGCATACGCAGAAGACATCGGCCCGAAATTGCTCGGAGTTGTGGCGAGTTTCTCTCCTGAATGGCGCAGCGGATTGGTCAACCATCCTTGGGGCACGGCAAGCAAGTCCAACGCCCAACAATGGTGGGATGCGGATCTCGAAGGGGCTGGATTTTCCTCCAGCCAGGCAAAACTCCTTCGCATACAAGCCCTGCTACATCTGGCGCCAACCGAGCCCGAGACGACCCTCGAACGGATGAGCGGTTTGAAACTTGAGTCCCACCAAGTAAGCAACATTCTCAGCACTCTGTTTAGCTCAGTCGCTGACCCAGAAAAGGCGCGGGAATTGATCGCCGGACTCCCGAACCAAGAAGCGCGGGATGCGGCGACTGCGATCCTTGACCGGCGGACAGCTCCGCGAGCGGAGGGTGAAGTGACCACACCGGCAGATTTGTTTGCGAAGCTCGCCACTGAGAAAACTAACAACGACACGTATTTCTCTCAGATCAAAAATTGGCCCCCGGAGAAAGTCACCGCTTTGTCCGCAGGCTTCAGTCAATTGCCGGAAGAGCAGAAACAGCAGCTCTCCCATATCATCATCGACACGATGGAAGCCTCAAACCCACCGGCAAACCTGCGGGATGAGGTGGTCCGCTATTATGCTGAAAATCCGACGCCCAAGAACGCAATTTCTGAGGAGCCTTGGAAAAGCCCCAATGCCGCGATTTCTCAATATGTGGTGAACCTCTCGACCAACGATCCGTTGGCAGCCAGCCAGTGGGTGGAATCCTTGCCGGCAAGCAATACCAAAGCCTGGGCGCAGAAGAATCTGCTCAGCAACTGGCAGCAATACGATCCGAAGGCCGCCGACCGTTGGGAGAAATCCCTGCCGGAAGCGGACCGCGCCGCGTTGAAGAAACTTAAATAGGGGGCATGGACGTCTCGTCCATGCGAAGGGACGAGATGTCCCCTCCCCCTATCCGCCTAACACCTTCGCAGCGGGTAGATTTTCACCTCCACCGGCGCGGCAGTTAGAACCGACGACGGCGGCTCGACCGGCACGTGAAATCCATTGAGCCGGAGCGGTTCGGTGGACAGCCGTTCGCAAATGGCCGGAGCGATCTGATAGGGTTCGTGATGCACTCGCCCTTTGAAAATCCTGCCGGCGAGATTGGCTGAAAATAATAGATATCGCTCCACGAGAAACCAATCGAGCGAACCGACCTCGGCGGCTCGCGTGGTGCTCGGTATTTCGTAATCGAACTCCGCATCCAGCGCGCCGATGGCTTTCCTCCGGCTGTGATATTCGATGCGGCTGCCGGTTCTAACGCTCCGCATGACCGCATGCTCGTAAGGCAGATGAAACGCACGCCGGGCGATTTCCACGGCGAGCGGTTGGTTGCAATCGAGCGAGAAAAACCACACGCCCGCATTTCCATGATCGTCGTGAACGTAGGTGCGGACATTGAGTTCCAGGAACCACGATAGCCAAGGCACCGGCGGTAAGCCGACGGGCCGCACGCGGTCCATGAAAAACGGCACCACCCCGAGCCAAGCTTTTCCATCGTAGGTATCGACGTGCAAGCCGGGCGGCAGCCTTTCCGCGATCAGCGCGGGATCGACCGGCCAGTGGGCGAACAGCAGCCCGGCCCAGCGCTGCCGCATGACGGGAGAACCGTTAGGACGCTCGCGGAGGGCGAGCCGTTGTTCCAGCGTGGGTGACATGCGCCTAACTTACTCACGAAAGCCGCGCCGCAAGCAGTTCGCGTTGGAAGATGAGTTCCTTCGGCAAATGGTCGTAGAGGTCGATGAAGAGTTCTCCCTGGCTGACGAGTTCGGCTTTCCATTCGCTGCGATTGAAGGCCATGACCTTGTCGTAGCTTTCCTTGGTGAAACCTTCGAGTCCTTCGATGTTGAAATCCTCAAACGCCGGTGTCCAACCGATCTGAGTTTCGTAACCGGCGGCGGCACCGTTGCAGCGTTTGAAGATCCACTCGAGCACCCGCATGTTTTCACCATAGCCGGGCCACAGGAACGAGCCGTCCTCATCCTTGCGGAACCAGTTGACGTGGAAAAAGCGCGGCAAGTTCGTTAGATAGCGGCGCATTTCTAACCAATGGCCGAAGTAAGCGCCCATGTTATACCCGCAGAATGGCAGCATGGCCATCGGGTCGCGGCGGACCTTGCCGATGGTGCCAGCGGCGGCAGCGGTCATTTCCGAACCCATCGTCGCGCCCACGTAAACGCCGTGGCTCCAGTTGAACGCCTGATAGACGAGCGGCATCGTCGTCGGGCGACGGCCGCCGAAGACGATGCCGTCGATGGGCACGCCGTCGGGATTTTGCCACTCGGGATCGATCGTCGGGCACTGCACGGCGGGCGCGGTGAAGCGTGCATTCGCGTGGGCAGCCGTGCGTCCGCAACCCGGCGTCCAGTCCTGATGGGTCCAGTCGATGAGGTGTGCTGGGAGGTCTTTCGTCATGCCTTCCCACCAGACGTCGCCATCGTCGGTTAGACCGACGTTGGTGAAAATGGAGTTTTCCTTCATCGACTCCATGGCGATGGGATTGGTCTCGTACGCAGTGCCCGGAGCCACGCCGAAGAAGCCGGTTTCTGGGTTGATCGCGTGCAGCTTACCGTCCGCATGAGGCCACAGCCAGGCGATGTCATCACCCACGATGGAGGTCTTCCAGCCCGCGTCCAGATAGGATTTTGGCGGGATGAGCATGGCGAGATTGGTCTTGCCGCAGGCGGAGGGAAACGCGGCGGTTAGATATGTCTTGGTCCCGTCCGGCGCGTGGATGCCGACGATGAGCATATGCTCGGCCATCCATTGGTGCTCGCGTGCGATGTTCGAAGCGATGCGCAGAGCAAGGCACTTTTTCCCTAACAATGCATTGCCACCATAGCCGGAGCCATAGGACATGATCTCGCGGCTCTCGGGGAAATGGACGATGTATTTATCCTCATTGCAGGGCCAAGTGGTGTCCGCCTGGCCCGGCTCTAACGGCGCGCCGACGGAGTGAAGGCTCGGGATGAATTGGCCGTGGCCGTCGCGCTTCTTCGGGGAGGTGCCGTTAGTTTCATCTTCAAGCCGTTTTAAAACGTGGGAACCCATGTGGCACATGATCCGCATGTTCACCACCACGTAGGGGCTATCAGAAATTTCCACGCCGATCTTGGCGAGCGGCGAGTCGAGCGGCCCCATGCAAAACGGAATGACATACAGCGTCCGCCCTTTCATGGAACCCGCGAATTTCTCCACCATCTTGGCGCGCATCTCGGCGGGATCTGCCCAGTGGTTGGTGGGGCCAGCTTCATCGGGTCGCTTCGAGCAGATGTAGGTCCGGTCCTCCACGCGGGCGACGTCCGAGG
>JAYTLO010000405.1:0-1114 GCA_043729385.1 Akkermansiaceae bacterium | reverse complement strand
TGGCTGCGGTTGAGCTTGGTGGAGATGTGACAGGTGAGCTCGCAATTGCGCAAGGCGTCGGCGGTAAAATTCGTATCCGGCGAGGCTTGGAGGAAATTACCGCCAAGCGCGAAGAAAACCTTGGCCGCGCCGCTGTGCATCGCGTGGATGGCTGCCACGGTGTCAAAGCCGGGTTCGCGAGGCGACTTGATGCCGCACTCGCGGTCGAGTGCGGCGTGAAATGACTCGGGCATTTTCTCGAAAATGCCCATGGTGCGGTCCCCTTGCACATTGCTGTGGCCGCGCACCGGGCAGAGGCCGGCACCAGAACGACCGATCGCTCCTAACAACAAATGAACATTGACCACCTCGCGGATGGTGGCAACCGCATTGCGATGCTGGGTCAGGCCCATCGCCCAGCAGGTGATCAACTTGCGATTACCGCCTAGCAGCGTGGTGGCTAGGGCACGGATCTCGTCGTGGTCAACACCACTCATCCGGCAGATTTCCGACCAACTAGTGGCTTCGACAAGTGAGTGATAGTCCGTGAAATTTCGGGTGTGATCCCGAAGAAACGAGAAATCCACCACCGTGCCGGGATGGGCGGATTCTTCCTCCAACAACGCCTTCGCAATCCCGCGGAAGAGTGCGAGATCGCCGTTGACCCGGACCCGGACAAACCGGGAGGCGAGCGCGGATGGCCTGCCTAACAACGACGCCACCGGATGTTGTGGATGGATGAACCCAACCAGTCCGGCCTCTTTCAAGGGATTGATCGACACGAGTGTCGCACCGCGTTTCACGGCGGCTTCCAGTGTGCCTAACATCCGCGGATGATTGGTTCCGGGATTTTGTCCGACACAGAGAATCGTATCAGTTTCCAAGAAATCATCGAGGGTAACCGTGCCCTTGCCGACGCCGATGGCGTCCTTCATCGCGAGCCCGCTCGACTCGTGGCACATGTTCGAGCAATCCGGCAGATTGTTGGTTCCGTAACTGCGGACCAACAGTTGATAGATGAAGGCCGCCTCGTTGCTCGCCCGGCCCGAGGTGTAGAAAACCGCCTCGTTGGGCGAAGATCATCCACTGTTTTGACGTTGCATCAGCAAACTTTTTAAACTGCCAAGACACCGTG
>JAYTLO010000404.1:0-3448 GCA_043729385.1 Akkermansiaceae bacterium | reverse complement strand
CGGTCATGATCATTTCAATCATGACGGTTTGGGAGTCTCTACCATCGGGCTGAAAAGCGGGAGCAAGCTGGGCAGGCGTGAGCATCAGGACCTTCTGCTTGTCATCGCAGTTCATCATTCTCAGTGCGGCAGGATTCACATCCACCATCGCCATCTGCTCCGTATCCATCAGGGAGATCGCGTCGGAACTGCGCTCAAAGAGCACAAGGAAGGCATCATCGATCAAATGAGTCGCAGAAGCTGAAGGATTATCAGGCACGGGTCCAGACTACGGACAGGTGCGTTCATGGCAATGCGATACGAGGAGCTAGAACCAAAGAGGTATGGTGCTATGCCCGCTTTTTTGTAAACTACCCACCAAGCCAGCATCCTATGAAGAAGATACTCGTCATCGAAGACCACCCGCAAATGCGGCGCAACGTCACCACCATCCTCACCATGGAAGGCTATCAGGCCATCGCCGCGGAGAATGGCAGACTCGGTCTGGCTGCCGCTCGCGAGCATCAGCCGGACATGATCATCTGCGATGTGATGATGCCCGAACTCGACGGCCTAGGCGTGCTCGCCGCACTGCGTGCCGATGAAACCATCGCCAACATTCCCTTCATTTTCCTGACTGCTCGCGGTGAAAAGCTCGATCAGCGCATCGGCATGAATCTCGGTGCCGATGACTACCTCTCCAAACCCGTCGAGCACAGCGAACTCATGGCCGCCGTGGAGGCCCGCCTCACTCGCCGCCGCATCCAGGATGACAACGCCAGACCCTTCGTTCCGGACTTCTCCTCCGCCACTCCGCTAGAAATCGCACTCGGCCTCACGCCTCGCCAAGCCGAAGTGCTGCTCTGGGTGGCCCAAGGCAAGAGCAACGGCGAGATCGGCACCATCCTCGGCAGTGCGGAAAGCACCGTGAAAAAGCACCTCGGCAACATGTTCGAAAAGCTCGGTGTGGAAAACCGCGCGAGCCTCATGGTGCTGGCGTTGGAGCATCTCTCGAATCAGTGAGCGGGTGGCGGATCAGGACGTGGCGGCGTAGGTGCTGCTATGCTGCCGCGCATCAAGATTTGTGAAAACGTAGCTGGAGCGTCTCGCTCCAGACCGTTGTCTGGGCGTCCCGCCCGGACAAGAGATGCGAGAGGCGGGACGCCGCTCGCATCGGTCTGGCGCGAGACGCGCCAGCCACTTTCATGCCCGAGCATTTCCACAGATTCTCATGCGCGGCAGTATACGAGCTTTTCCTTGCTCATCCCCATTGGCCGGGCGGACGGGGGCGTCCGCCCTCCGTTGCTACGGTTGCAGCGGGACCTCAGCTTTGATGCGGAAGAAGCGCGTGGGTGCCGCGACGTCGAGGGTCGTGCGGGTCGTTGCGCTGCCATTGTCCGCACCAAAGCTTTGGGGGTCTTGGGGGGAAGGATGCCACGGGTTGGTGAGGCCCAGATCGGTGGAGCGCTCGATGACGTAAAGGCGAGCCGCCGAGCTGGTCCAAGTGAGCGAGGTGGCGGTGCCGTTCAAGTTGACCGGCGTGATCGCAGTGACCCGCAGGTAGCTTTGCGAGTCGAACGGGTTCGTGAGAGCGAGGTATTCTTGCATGTCGCTGACGCTGTCTAGGTCGGAGTTGGAAATGGCCGTCATCGTGCCGAGGCCGTTGGTGTAGGCGTATTCGAAAGCGTCGGAAATGCCGTCGTTGTCGCTGTCGGTGATGGCCATGGTGTCAGTCTTGAGGTAGCCGCTGCCGAGGTTGATCCAGCCGCAATTGGCGCTCCACGCGTAGCCCGAGAAGTTTCCCGTGCCGAGATCGACACGCGGGCGGTTTGGGTTTTCGGGCTCGCCGTTGGCCCAGCCGAAGTTGAGCCAACCGGTGTTTGCGCTCCAAGCGAGGCCGGAGAGATCGCCGGTGCCGCTGTGATTCACGCCGTAGTCGGTGTTGCCGTCGTTGGCATAGCTGATGTTATTGGTGGGCGTGCCGTCGCCGCAATGGATCCAGCCGATCGTGGACGACCAGAGATAGCCGCTGCAACTGGCCTCACCGAAGCGGAAACCGTCGCCCACGCTAGGGCGGTTTGGCGTCATTTCGATCCAGCCGAAGTTGGCAGCCCAAGCGTAGCTATCGCCTGCGCCAAGGGTGGATTGCTGGCCGTGGAGGGGGGAGACGCAGAGAGCCGCGATGAGGAAAATGGGATGAATTTTCATGAGGAAAACGAGATTGGCTGGTGGTTCAAATCCGCAAGCGGCGGCTTACGGCGTGCCGAGATGCTTTTGCGCCGAGGTGATGGTGCTGCCGCCTCCAGCCGTGCAGCCGATGGCGATGGCCGCAGAGATTGCGACTCCGCCACTGCGGGCACCACGGCAGAAGCTAGCGGTGCCCGTGATGCTCATGCCGAAGCTGCCGCTGGTGGTAGTGCCGGAGCAATTGGTGGCGTTGAGGGCAGACAGTCCGATGCCTTGACCCGAACTCGTGCCAAGGCAGTTGGTGGCGTTCGCAGTGACCGTCATGCCCGCAGCAGTGGTGCTTTTACCGCTGCAGTTGTCCGCATTTCCATCCGCAGCCAAACCCGTGTCAGTGGAACTGATGCCGGTGCAGTTGATGGCATTACCGGCGGAGATCCCGGAGGCGTTCACGGCGATCCCTCTGGAGTTGCTGATATCCGCGAGAGGGCCGTAGATTCCTGAGCCGTTCCCAACACTTTCCGCGAAACAACCCTTCACCACCGCGTGAGAGGAGCCGTTTCCGGCATTGATCCCGTCATCGGAAGCATTTCGCACGACGGTGTCGTTGACGAAACTGCAAGTGATGCCCACCTCGCCGCAAGTATCGACGAGGCAGCGCTCCACGAGGTTGCCGCTGGCCCAACCGGCGAAGATGCCCCGGTTCCGCACGCCGCTCACGATCACATCACTGATGTGCAGGACAGCAGCGGAGGGTTGGGAGCTGCCGACGCCAATATTCCAGCCTGCCGGAGTGAAAACACCGCCGGTCTGGGTGGTGCCGCCCACGATGCTCCCATTGCGAATGCGGATGCCCTTATTTCCGCCGATGCTGAGGCCGGTGCCGCCCGACCCCGTCAGCCGGATAATCGAGAAGCCATTGAGATCGAGTGTCACGTTGCTGGCATTGATAGATATGCCCTCTGACAAAGTCTCCGTGGCTATATTGGCGGTCAGGTAGTAGCTGCCTGGAGCGCTGATGACGTGTACCGCACTGGCGTTCCCGGGGCAGGTGGTCTGGGTCACTGGCGTGCGTGGCTCGACCTCACTGAGGGTTTTCATGACCGGCGCAGGCGCACCGGGTGGCGGGGTGAGGCTGCCTTGGGCGTGGAGATTGAGCGTGGCGGCGTGCAGCAAGGCGGCGGTGTGAGGCGGACCCGAAAGTTCGACCACGGAGGGGCTAAACTAAGCTGGTGTGGCGGGGTGCGGGAAAGAGATAGGAGATTATGGATTGGGGATCAAGGTT
>JAYTLO010000403.1:0-1307 GCA_043729385.1 Akkermansiaceae bacterium | reverse complement strand
CAAGTTCCGCAAGAGCCACCGCGGAAGCCGAGCTGGCAATGCCCAGCGCGGAACCACCGTCGCCTTCGGTGACTTCGGTCTGCAAACCCTCGACCGCGGCTGGATGACCAACCGCCAGATTGAAGCTTGCCGGATCGCTATTAACCGCTCGCTGAAGCGGAAAGGGAAAGTCTGGATCCGGATTTTCCCACACAAGTCCATCACCTCGCGTCCTCCGGAAACCCGGATGGGTAAAGGCAAAGGCGCTGTCGAAGGTTGGGTGGCAGTCATCCGCCCAGGCAATATGCTTTTTGAAATCGGCGGTGTGCCTGAGTCCGCAGCGAAGGAGGCCATGCGTCTCGCTTCCTACAAGCTCGGCATCCGCACCCGCCTCGTCGCCCGCAATGCGCACGCTTGATCCGTCCGATCAAAATCCAATTCTATATCTCACTGAATTATGGCCGCCACTAAAGCCAAAGCTTCCAAAGTCAAAAAGACCAGCGAACTCTCCGCCGACGAACTGCAAGTTCGTTTGAAGGAGCTCAAGCATGAAGCACTTAACCTCCGTCTCCAACGCGCCACTGGCTCATTGGAGAATCCCGCCCGCATCCGCACGGTGCGTCGCGAAACCGCGCAAGTGCTAACAGCGGTCACCGCTAAGTCGCTCGCCTAATCCAAGATCCTAACTACAGTTACCATGAGCGAGACTCCTTCGGACGCATCCGTCCAATCTGCGGACACCCAAGTCCATTTGCGCAAAACCCGCGTTGGCGTGGTCATCTCCAATAAAATGGACAAGACCCTCGTCGTCGAACACGTGGCCCGCGTGCCCCATCCTAAGTTTAATAAAATCGTCAAGCGCTCGAAGAAGTACTATGTGCATGACGAGACGAACCAAGGCCAGATCGGCGACCGCGTCCGCATCGTCGAGACCCGCCCGCTTTCTAAATTGAAGTGCTGGACCCTCGCCGAAGTCATCTCGCACTAATATCTTTCTCAGCTTCTTAGCATTTCAGCTTTTACCTATTTATTGTCATGATCCAGATGGAAACCATGCTCGTCGTCGCCGATAATACCGGTGCCCGCAGCGCAAAAATGATTGGTGTGCTCGGCAAACGCAGCCGCACCGCTTGCATCGGTGATGTCATCACCTGCCACATTCGCGATTCCATCCCGACCGCCGCCGTCAAAAAGGGCAGCGTCGTGAAGGCCGTGGTCGTTCGCACCGCTTACCCGATCCGCCGTGCAGACGGCTCGATCCTCCGCTTCGACTCCAACGCCGTGGTGATCATCGACAAGGACAACAACCCACGCGGCACCCGGATCTT
>JAYTLO010000402.1:0-1850 GCA_043729385.1 Akkermansiaceae bacterium | reverse complement strand
GCCGGCCAACGTCCGCCAAGCCGCAGAAGATTGGGCGGATAGACCCACTGGTCCGCTGTGGGCCCTTTTGATCGGTGGGGCATCCCGAAGTCACAACTATCAGAACGGCGATTGGGAACGGTTGGCCGAGGGCATGACCGAGCTGGCTCGCCGCGAAGGGATCCGCTGGTTGGTGACCACGTCGCGCCGCAGCGGGATCGAATTGGAAAACCGGCTGCGCGGCTTGCTGCCGCCCGACATCGTCGCGGACGCGGTCTGGTGGTGCCGTCAGCCGGAGAAAAAACTAACCGCCTACCTCGGCGCCGCCGAAAAAATTTGGGTCACCCAGGACAGTGTTTCGATGGTGACCGAAGCGGTGGCCACCGGCAAACCCGCGATCGTGATCTATCCGGTGGACGTGGAGTTTCCGCTGACCAGTTTCATGCCCGGCTATTTGGACAATCTGGAAAAACTCGGATTGATCCTGCGCCTGCCGATGTTTGCCGTGCCCGAATTTGAATTGCAACCTGCGGCCGAGCCGGACCGACCGGTTCTAACCACCGCCGTGCTGGCGGAGATCGCCCGCGAGCGGCTCGGCTGGACTTGATGCCATGAACCCGCAATCGATTCTCGCCCGGCTTCGTCGGATCTGGTGGATGGGAAAGCCGGGGAAATGCCTGCTGCGCGCCGTGAGCCAAGCCAAGCGCTCACAGCGCAGTGGCCAGGATTCCAGAATGCGCCGGATTCTATCCGATGCGATGTTTGCCGCAGACTCCATCAAGCGCTGCGAGAGGAAGTTTGTGCGGGGATGGCATGCACTGCTGCGGTTTCAGCTCGCGGTGTTCGACATCGCCGGGGCGGAAGAAACCGTCCGCCGGGCGCAGCAGTTAGTTTTGCCCGGCTCGGCCGAAATACTCGACCAAGTTCTTTCCATCGTTAATCAAACGACTGAATGGAAAGCCTGCGTGGAAGACGCGCAGAAATCCATGCAAGACGGGTGGACTGCTAGATCTACTGCAGGCGTCGTGATCTTTCTACCTTCCACCGCGATGGGACTGGAAACGACCCAACAGCCGGGCTTGCGGGCGGGACTGAGATATGTATTTGGCCAAATCCTCGCGACCTGTCGGGTGGAGGGCATCCCGTTCGAAGTTCGAGGCAGGCTGGCGAATCATGGAGCGGTGGCGCTTGGACAGGGTCGCCGCTACATTTCGCATCACACAAAGAGCGAGAGCGAAGGCGGGCTTCACATCAAGGTGACGGACTTGCCGTCCTGCTTCAGCTTCGACGAACGCGGCTACTCAGGCTGGTCGAAGTTTTCGCAAACGCCACTGGATGAGTTAAAGCTGGATCGGATCGATCTGGCGGAAGCGAGCGAGTTTGTCAGCGCTATGCATCAACGAATCATCGGCGGTAACGTTTCAAAATACCAACAGGTGGATGCCAGTAAAAGCGTCCGACTGCCAGACCGCTATGTCTTCCTCGCCTTGCAGGTGATCGACGATGCCGTGCAAGCACTGGCGCAAGTGTCCATGCTGGAGATGCTCCGGGAAGTCGCCCTAACATGCAAACGTCACGGACTGGCACTGGTGGTGAAACGACATCCCCGCTGCGGATCTAATGAGGTCGCGCGGGCGCTCGCCGATGGCACCAAGGCCAATGATTTTCAACTTTCGAATGCCTCGATCCACGACCTCATCGCGAAATCGTGCGCCGTATGCGTCGTGAACTCAAGCGTCGGCGCGGAAGCATTGCTGCATGGCAAACCGGTCTATGTTTTCGGCGAGTCGGAGTATCAACAGGTCTGTTATCGGATTCGGGCAAAGGGCGAGTTCGGCCGGCAATTCAGGCCCGATGTTATGCCCGTTTCG
>JAYTLO010000401.1:0-1291 GCA_043729385.1 Akkermansiaceae bacterium | reverse complement strand
CGGACCGGTGGCCTGATAGGTGGCACCTGCGGCGTGAACCGGTGCGGCGAATCCGAGGAGGGCGAATGAAATGGCGAGTAGGCTTGTGGTTTTCATGGTGGTTTTTGTGAGACTCCTACTAACTGCAACCAACTCTGGGAAAAGTAAAGCGATCAATCCGCCAAGCCGACCTGACCGCAAAATCAGTTGTTCTTTTCGGATAGAGCCTTCTCGGATCCACCGGCGTCCGGCGGCAGGATCTCGTTGGTCAGGCGCTTGGCACCAGCCTCGGCGAGGTCGCTTTGAGGATGAATGCTGCGAGCCTTGAGATACCAGGACAGCGCTGAGCCCACTTGTTTGGGGCTGCGGTTTTCAAACTGCCGGGCCTTGTCGAGGGCGCGGGTAAATTCGGCAACCTTCGGCGCTAACAACTCCAGCTCACGGCCTAACTTCGGATCATCCGGGAAGTCCACACGCATCTTCGCGAGTTGTTCCCAAGCCGCGCAATCCTGGCCCATCTTGCTGAATTCCGATGCCTTGCCGAGCGCAGCTTCGATCTTCGTCAGATTCGTCATGATTTGCTTGAAAGCATCCTCGCGGGTCGGATCGCCTTGGATCGCCGGCGCGATTTCATACTGCCGCCGGGCTATCTCGCGGAAGTTCCCCTCGGTGAGCAAGCGGTCGAAATCGTTGCGAATGACCACCAGGCCACCGCTATTATTAACCAGATTTCGGAACTCCTTGAGCTTGGGATTGGTCGGCCATATCTCGGCGGCCGCCTTAATTTTCTCGGACGCTTTCCCACCTTCCTTCGCTAGCAGATGAGCCTTGGCCTCCTCAATCGCAAGATCGGACGCGAGGGTGTAAGCGGCAATGGCGCTATCGACCTTGGACGACGGGAAATCCTTGGCTACGGATTTCAAGCTCGCCGCCAGCTCCATGGTCTTGGTGTAATCGTGGGCCTGCAACGTCCCGTAGAGCTCGTTCAAATCGCGGAAGTAATTTGCCACGCGACGCTTCTTCTCCAGCGAAAGAGTCGCGACCGGAGAAAGGAACTCACCAAGCGCATACGCTTCCATCAGACGCTGGGAGGCGGAGTGAAGCTCGCCGCGCGATAGCATGAGATCGAATGCCTCGACGTATTTCGACGTCTCGCGGATGGCTTCGTTAGAGAGCGAGTCCAGTGATGCCACCGTGGGGCTGACACCGACGGATTCGGAAAACAATTTGGAAACGTCCGAGTTCTTGTCCACCCGCAAGGTGGCGTCACCGTCTTTCCAAATCTGATTATAGAAGCGGGCCGCCATTAGCA
>JAYTLO010000400.1:0-3786 GCA_043729385.1 Akkermansiaceae bacterium | reverse complement strand
TCCTAGGTTTGCGGTTGCTTTCCTTCCACAATCTGCATTTCTACCTGTCCCTCGTCGCCGGGGCGCGGGAGGCCATCACCGCGGGGAACTTCCCCGCGTATAAAGACTCCTTCGTCCGACGCTATACCCGATCCGATTCCCAATGACATCCATCCCTGTTTCCATCAGCTCCATCCTCGCGCAAACCGCACCGGCCACCAAAGGCCCAGAGGGCATTCTTGGCAGCCCGCTCGTCATGATGGGCATCATGGTGGTGATGTTCTATTTCCTCCTAATCCGCCCGCAGCAGCAACAGAAGAAGGCAATGGCTGCCCGCATCGCCGCCCTCCAGTCAGGCGACAAAGTGGTGACCACCTCCGGCATTCACGGCATCGTCCACAATGTGAAGGAGCACACCGTGGTGATCAAAGTCGCGGAAGGCACCATGCTTGAATTCGACAAAGGTGCCGTGGCCGTCGTCCATAAAAAGGACTCTGCCGTCGCGAAATAAATTTACCCACTCTCACTGATTCCCGCCCCTTTCCGGAGCCTAAAACCGAGTTTCCTACCATGCTTGCCGCCACCGCTTTTTACGACGATCCGCTGACCCTGTTCCTCACTGGGCTTGCCTTGATGATTTTGTTTTTCTGGTATTTCGCGACCGAGATCGAGCGGCGGAAGCGCAATGTCGGCACCGTTTTGCTGGTCGGCGTGGTCGCCCTTTGCGTCGCTGCGGCCTGGCCACCCAAGGAGCGGCTCAAGGGCGGCATCGACATCCTCGGGGGATCGTCATTCTCGCTGCACATCCAGCCTAGGACGGGTGAGGATGGAGTGGACATGCCGATCACTCCCTCGCAAGTGGATCAAGCGATCGCCGTCATCGAGAAGCGCCTCAACGGTATGGGCACCGCCGAGCCGATCATTGCCCGCCAAGGCAGCAACGGCATTTTACTGCAAATGCCCGGCGTCACGCCGCAAGAATCCGATCGCATCCGGGTGACCCTTCAAGAAGTCGCGAAACTCGGCCTACACATGGTGAGTCCCCGCAATGACGAACTCGGCGCGGATAAAAAGACCATGGCGGTCCGAGTTTCCGAAGGCACCGAGAAAATTCCCGGCTACTTGGCATTCAATCACAAAATGAAGTCCGAGGACGGCAAGGAAACCCAAACGCCGATCTTGCTCAAGCGCATCGCCGCGCTCGGCGGTTCGGACATCGCCTACGCCACTCCTTCCCAGCAGCAACCGGATGCCGTGGACATCACCCTCAATGGCCCCGGCACCGACAAGATGATCGCGCTCACTCAGAACATGCGCCCGCAAGTGGATCGCATCGCGATCGTGCTCGACGGCGAGGTGATCAGTGCGCCGGTGGTCAACGCAGTCCCGTTAGGCAAGCAATTCATCATCGAAGGTCTTCGCGATCCCGGCGAACCGCAAAAGCTGGCGAACTCATTGATGAACCCGCTGGAAAACGCGCTCGTCGTCGATGAAATGCGCAAGGTCTCCCCCACCCTCGGCGCTGCCGTTGTCCAACAAGGCCTCGTCGCCGGCGGACTCGCGCTGATCATGACGTTCCTTTTCGTGCTAGTTTACTACCGTGTGTCCGGCTTCATCGCCATCATCGGACTTATCGTCAATACGATCATGCTGTTCGGTGTGATGGCCATGTTCGGCTTCACGTTCACCCTCCCCGGCATCGCCGGCATGGTTCTAACCATCGGCATGGCGGTGGATGCAAACGTGCTGATTTACGAGCGTTTGCGCGAAGAAATCCGAGGCGGCAAAACCCTCAAGAACGCCATTGAGGCATCTTACGACCGAGCCTTCTCCGCCATTTTCGACTCGCACGTCACCTCACTCATCACGGCGATCATCCTGTTCTGGTTCGGTGGCAGCGCGATCAAGGGCTTCGCCATCACCCTCATCATCGGTGTCACCGCCTCGTTGTTCTCAGCCATTCTCGTCACCCGCGTCATCTTCCGCTGGGGCAGCGATTTCGGTCTCTTCAAGAAACTCACCTTCTTGGACCTCATCAAGTCGCATAAATATGATTTCATGGGCAAGCGCCGCATCGCCATTGGCGCGGCAATTGTCACCGTCATCATTTCCATCGGAGCCTTCGCCGTTCGCGGTGAGCGGGCATTGGGCATCGACTTCACCGGCGGCACTCTGATCACCTTCCAGTTAGGCAAGGAAGTTAAAGTCCCGCTAGAAGATGCGAAAAAAGTCGTGGCTGGCATAACGCTCTCGAAAGAGGCCTACACCCAGCAGGAAAGCAACTTCACCACCGGCACTCTTCTAACCGTCCGCTGCGCCACCGCAGATGCCACAGCCATCGTGACCAAACTCCGCGAAGCCATCCCCGCGCTGGGCCAGAAGAAGGCCGATTCCCAAGACTACGCGATTGATGCCAGCCAAGACGAAGTCTCCGCCTTGATCGGCGGCGCAGCCCTCACCGATTCGCTGGTTGCCATCGGTTTGGGACTTCTCGGCATCGTGGTTTACATGACCTTCCGCTTCGAATTCTCATTCGCCTTGGGTGGCTTCGTCGCGATTTTCCACGACCTTATCATCTGCGTCGGCTTCGTGGTCCTCATGGGTGGCGAACTCTCGCTAATCCACGTCGGTGCCGTCCTCACTATCGCCGGATATTCGATCAGCGATACGATCATCGTCTTCGACCGCGTCCGCGAAATGCTCCTGCACCGCACCGACTCAGTGGAAAAGATCATGAACGAGGCGGTCAACGCCACTCTCTCCCGGACCTTGCTAACCTCCGGAGCCACCTTGATCAGCGTCGCCATCCTCGCCTTCCTCGGCGGCACCGCCCTGCGCGACTTTGGAATCATCATCTTCATCGGTATCATCGTCGGCACCTTCTCCTCGATCTTCATCGCCTCGCCAGTGGTCCTCTGGTGGAGCAACCGCAAAGGCGGCAACATCCGCGAAGCCGTCCTCGCCTCCGCCGCTAAAGCCGAGTCGATCGCCGCGGCTCCTTGAGAAACTTCCACAAGCCGGCGGCGGGGTCTCCTGCCGCCGGTTTTTTTATGCGGAGCCACGACACTTCTGTCGTGGTGGCAGAGGAGGACGAGAGCGCCCGAGCCGAAGGCGATTGATTGGCCAGGCAGACATGAGTGTCCGCCCTCCTCACGGCCTCCGCTTACTTCGGATCCGCTGCGGGCGGTGGAGGTGCCGTGAAATCCTGAGCAACGACTGAGACGTCAGTCTCCGGCACGACGGAGAACAGCCGCTAAATTGGCTCCCAAGGCCTTGCAAATTCGCAGCAATGTGGACAGTGAAGGGCTATTCACTCCCTTCTCGATGAAACACACGCTTTGCACACTAATCCCCGCTTTCTGAGCAAGACCATTGCGGGACAAACCAAGTGCCTCGCGACGACGTTGCAGCTCCGCTGCTACCGCCTTGCCGGTCTTCTGGATCTCCTCGTCACGCAACACGCAGCGAAGCATCGACCCTCATAAAGTCTGGAGACGCTTCTAGAATTCTGGAAGAAATATCGCCTCATGGAGCCAATATCCTTGACCGGACCCTTCCGACTGGGAAGCTATGGATCTGAGTTAAGTAAATCAGCAAACTTATTTTCATCCCTCCCCTCCCACCATGAAAATCCTGCCCATATC
Organism: Akkermansiaceae bacterium; assembly: GCA_043729385.1. Taxonomy (GTDB): domain Bacteria; phylum Verrucomicrobiota; class Verrucomicrobiia; order Verrucomicrobiales; family Akkermansiaceae; genus Luteolibacter. The sequence continues at coordinate 163 of JAYTLO010000400.1, read as the reverse complement.
CTTCTCCTTACTGGTGGTCTCGTTGCCGTTGCGCGGTCAGGAAAATTTCGTGTCAAGTTGGAACGTCGAAATCCCCGTTCCGATTTCCGACGGCACATGGGCGGCACCCGCCCCGAAACCGGTGCCTATTGATTTCAGGGTTCTCACTTCCCGCACCCAACGG
>JAYTLO010000399.1:0-9225 GCA_043729385.1 Akkermansiaceae bacterium | reverse complement strand
GGTTGCGATCATGAGAAGACTACTTATCCACCTGAACTCCATCATGAGCAGGGTGTTGCGGGAATACAATTCCCCCAAAAGCCTAACAGACTAAAAAGGCAGTTGCTGTCCACTTGCCGCTGCGCCGCGAAAGTGAGCGCGCGAAGCTCTTCCCTTTCTCGTCCCATCGTCCTCACGCCCCCCGTGGCTGCCAATCCCATCCGGGTCACCCAGTTGACTTGCAAAACGAAGAAGAATTGTCCTTCGCGAAATCGCCGACCGTCCCCAGCAAGCCATCCTCACTTCGAACGATAAAATAGTTTCATCACTCCGTTAGTTTGGCCCGCATCCTGCATCCTCGAAGCGTGATCTCTAATGAGTTCTTATTCCACAGCGGACTATCGAACTTCTACGCGATCACGAAAAATTGATAGATTTGTCTTGCTCAATGTTGCCAGTCTCCCCATTTGACCCCCGTCAATCGACCTTGCGAGCGTTGCTCGTGATGCCAATTGATAGATCTAGTCTCTTCCCCGTTTGAGTTTCTACCTCCCCGTTTGAGTTTATCGATCCGCCCTGGCCTCACCTCCAGTTCGGTCTCTACCCTAATCCGGCCCTGTCCGGTTTTAGGATCTTGTCCCTGTTCTAACACCATCTCCCCCGATGAAATCGAAATTCTACACTTACACAAACCGCTCGTCGAATAGCCTCCGCAAGTCAGTAATTGCCATTTCTGGTCTGGCCTCAGTTCTAATCTTGGGATCTGCGAATGCCCTGTTGGGTGCTCCACTTTATTGGGATATTAGCAACGGGACAGGCTTAGATGCCGGGAATGGAACGTGGAGCACCATTTCAGGTGATTGGAATACATCAGCGAGTCCCGCCTCACAGGGGCGCGACGGCTGGGCAAATCCCAGTGAAGCGTTTTTCAATGCCTCTGGAACGTCTCTTGTAACAGTTTCTGGGACCGTTCAAGTCAACTCCATCGCCTTTAACGGAACGGGCTACACAATTGCCGGGACCACGTTGACGCTGACAGGTGTCGGCGGAAATATCACCGTCAACGCCGATGCCGCTATCTCTGCAGTGTTGGGCGGAACTGTGGGCCTGACGAAACTCGGTGCGGCAACTTTAACCCTCTCTGGCGCGAACACCTATACCGGCCTCACCGACGTGCAGGTCGGCACACTGGCTCTTGGCGCTAGTAATACTTTCGCAGACTCCTCGACCCTTAAAGTCTCTGGCGGCACCCTCTCGCTCGTCACTAACAGTGACACCGTAGCTGCTGTGCAGTTAACAGGCGGCAGTATCACCAGCAGCTCAGGAGTTCTAACGAGCACTAGCGCGTATGATCTACAGGCCGGAAGCGTCAGTGCTAAGCTCGGAGGAACGGGAATCGCTCTCAACAAGACCACGAGTGGCACGGTCACCCTATCAGGTGCCAATACCTATACAGGCATTACCTCCATCACTGCAGGAACTCTAGTCGTGAATGGGAATCAAAGCAGTGCGACCGGTGTCGTGAACGTTGCAAGCATCGCAAAACTTTTTGGCACAGGCACCATCGGTGGCGAAACGACCATCCTCGGCACTCAGTCTTCAGGAGCTTCCTCGGGAGCAATAGGAACTCAGACCTTCTCTAGCAGTCTCACCTACGGCTCTGGTTCGATCTTCGAATGGGATATCAATGTTACCGGTGGGACACAGACACACGACCGCATAGTCGCTAACTCGCTATTAGGTTCCGGTGCTGCGTTCAAGATCGTGGACACTGGCGATGGCTACGCGGCGGCATTCTGGAACTCCACCCGAAATTGGACGGCAACGGACCTGTTCGGAGCGAGCAACGCCACCGTCAATCTCGCGACCATTTTCACGACAACGACGAGCTTCAATCCAAGTTCATTGGAGGGAAGTTTTTCGTTCACCAGCACCGGCGGAGGCACCAGCAACCAGCTCACTTGGACCGCCGTCCCTGAACCGACCAGCGCACTGGCTGGAATCCTGCTAGGTGCCGGTCTGCTCCGCCGCAAGCGCACCCTGCGCCAGTCCGCGTAAGCGGGATCGTGAATGGCCGTGGCGGCGGTTTTCAACCCCCATGCTCTTGGAGACTGGCCGAAGTTTCCGGTTAGAATGGCCTGCCCGACAATGGCTGCGGGCAGAATGCCCGCGCCACGGTGGCCCAAGCATTTTGCCAAAACGCCTCGCCCAAAGGCGCTCAACCAACCCGCCCATTTTCCCTTTAGGTTCTACTCCCGCACCGACTGCGGGGGCTTTCCGGTGTGGCGTTTGAACCATTTGGAAAAGTGCGAGAGGTGTTTGAAGCCGAGGTCGATCGCGACTTCCTTGATCCGCATGTCGGGCTGTCTGAGGCGGCTTTGGGCGTGCTCGATGCGGAGGCGGTCCCAGAATTGGTGCGGCGTGGTCTGGAGGTCCTTTCGGAAAAGCCGGATCAGATGGTTCGGGCTGATGTGCACCGCAGCAGCTAATGTTTCCAGCGCGAGTGGCTCGGCGAGGTCGCGCGCGTGGAGGAGTTCCACCGCAGTGTGGACGCGCTCGTCCATCCCGAAGTGCCCGGAATGCCGGATTCCGTGACCGTCGAGGATCTCCGAGAGGACCGTGAGCCATTCGCAGAGAAGTAGCTCCAGGCGCAGGTAACAACGCAAATCTGCCCCCTGGGTCCCGGACATCCCAAATGCCGCCCGCGCCCTCGTCGCGGATGCCATCACCGGTCCTTACACCAGTTTGGAGAATCCTGCACAAGGTGTGAATCCGCATAATCAACTCGGACGGGAAAAGACCTTCGGTGGCTAGATTTCATTTATCATTCCGGTTGCCGGGAAGCGCGATGCATTCATTGCGATTTTTGATATCTGGAAACCCGAACGCGCAATCGAAGGGATGTATATTTGGTTGCCAGTCGCAATGCGCGACGGCCAGCCAGTGATCCAATGGCGCGACCGGTGGAGCATGTCACACTTTGAATAAAGCCTACCGTTTCAACTCTGCGGACTTGCCACCACAGGCGGAGGTAGGCGCTCGGTGGTGATATTAACTTTGAGCGAGCTGCCGATGCCGGAGAGTCCGTTAAAGCCGCCGCTCACGGGCATGACGCCGCGCGGGTGGTGGCTGACGCCGACGGCGATGTGGCCAGGGCCGACGCGTTTGCCGATCGAGGGATCGAAGCCGGTCCAACCGCGGTCTGGTAAATAAATTTCCGCCCAAGCGTGAGTCGAGCCGCGGCCGACCCGGGAGTTTTGGCTATCGAGATAACCACTCACAAAACGCGCTGGGTAGCCGAGTGAGCGGCTAGTTTCTATCATGAGGACGGCCATGTCGCGGCAGGAGCCGGTGGCGAGCCGCAGCGTCTCGGCGGGTGACTGGACGCCGGATTCCTCGCGTCTGTTGTAGCCGATGACGCGGTGGATCAGGATGGCCATGTCGTCGAAGATGGCACTGGTCTTTCCCGGAGCAGGAGCGAGACCGGTGGCGGTGAACCAGGCCCGCAGTTGGGCGACTTCTGGCGGATAGATATACTGAAGATACGGCGTGGCGGCAAGTTGCTCGATGCCGGCGACGAGGGAAGGGTAGGGGACAAAAATGGGTGGCGGGCCATCTTTAGGTGCAGGCGGCACGCTGATGGTGAACTCGCTAAATATCCGTAACTCGGCAGCGGCTTCCTCGAATACGGCGAGGGCAATGGAGTTGTCTAGCAGGTCGCGATGCCAGCGGATGGTGGAGGGCGGCGTGGTGGATAGATTCATGGAGTGCAGCAGCACGTCATGCCCCTCGCGCGGGCGCAGCACCAAGCGGTGCGGCAGAAATTGCACCGGTTGTGAATAGGTATAACAAGTCTCGTGGACTAAATGGATTTGCTCCCATGTCTCCGGGGATGCATCGAAAATTTTCATAACGGCGCGCGGAACTATAACAAAGCGATGACTTCATTTCCCTGCACCAAGCTGTCGCGAGTGATGGGAATGAAGTTAGTGTCAGAGCACTCGCATGACACGATACTACAAGTTAATTCTGGATTGCCAAAGATGGTGCAGACAGCGGCATCTGCGGCGTCGCGCCCGGTGGCGATCCGCACCAAGCCATTGAGTGGTGCCAGCCGAGTGGCGTCGAAGATATACCACCAACCATCTATAAAGACCTCGAAGCATGCATGGAAATCCGGTGGATTTAGCTGATAGGCATAACAGGCGGCGTAGCGGGCCGGCACGTTCATCGCCCGGCATAGTGCGATGGCGAGATGGGCGAAGTCGCGGCAGACGCCTTGGCGCTGCTCTAACGTATCGACCGACGATGACGTCTCACCAGAACTACCGCTTACATAGTTGATGTGTTCGTAGATCCAATCACTGATGCCCGATACAATTGCGTGCGGGGTGTTTAAATGCCCGAACAAATCGATTGCTTGTTGGCGGAGTCGGTCGGATTGGCAATAGCGGCTGGGGAACAAAAATGGAATCGCCTCAGGGCTGAGATTGCCGGGACCGTCGAGGCACAAGGTATCGACGGAGGCGATCCGGATGCTGGTGCTAACATCTGCTTGATAGGAGAGCTTTAACTCGCCGGGATTTGAGATTCGGATCCGGGAAAAGCGGTTCATCCCGCCGACGAGGGTGAACTCTTCGGTGGTGACGGAGGGATCGATGACGAGAGATTCGCTGAGGATTTGCTGGCCGCCCGTTTCGATGCAGCGCAGCGCGAATAGAAAAGTGGCGCTGCTTTGAAGCGTGTAGCCAAGCTCGCAAGTGACATGGAAATTCATGGGGAGAATCGTGAAAATGGATTGAATGAATTAGGGGCGGCAACGAAACAGGAATTCCCATCACGCGCAACCTCGGATCAGAAAGAAGCCGAGCATCACGGGGGCGGGAATCCCGACAAGCCAAAGCAGAATCCAGCCCAGTTTTCTTCGGGGATTTCTGAAACCGTCATTTTCTCGATGCGGCCGCGCGGTGGATTCACTCATTGGCCGGTTCGGTTTCTTCTGTGATTACTGTCAGCGGCGCGTGGAGAGTGACCCGCTCAACGGCTTCGGCCACGGTGGTTACGATTTCATCCGCGCCGGAATCGCTCAAAACTTGGCTGGCTTCCGCCGCTTTTTCAGTGTCTCCCCAAAGTCCGACGATGATTTTCAACTTTGGGAAATTTCGCCGCAGTTTCGCGCAAAGATGGCGCGCATGGATGATGGTGGTGGGCGCGACGACTGAGATGCAGACGACCTCAGGGTTTACATCCCGAACCCAAACGACCTGGTCTCCAGACAGTTTTTTGGCAGGAGCGCTGAGGGCATTGTAGCCGGTTTGATGCAGTAACTGGACGAGCATGTCTCCTGCTAGCTGATCGCGGTAAGCCTTCGCGGGGACGCAGCAAACGCGGAATACCGTATCCTCGCCGGGCGCGGGTTCGGGAAGCACGGCGTCGTGTTGAAGTTCTAACTCCACCAAGATTTCATTGAGTCCTTGCTCGATGTGTTCGAGTTGCTCGCCTTCCAGCAGACCTAACCGGTGATCGGTTTCCGCCGCTGCAACCACTGGAATGAGCACGGCGTCAAAAAGCGCACTCATCGGATTGGATTTCAAATAGGTGTCCACCAGTTCCATCTCATCCTGCTCGCCCACCCGGTGCAGTCGGTGATAGCAGTCCTCTGCTGGCGTCAGGGGATCTTCGTCGCTGAGTAAAATGCTGAGGAATGCCAGCTTCGGAATGCGCCGCCCCATCACCACCAAGCAGACCGTTAGAGGCGTAGCAAGGACCAGTCCCACCGGTCCCCATAGCCAAGTCCAGACGAGCGCGGCGACGATGAGCGCCATGGGTGTGACGCCCGTGCTGGAGCCATAGAGCCAGGGTTCCATCACATTGTTGCTGAAGAGTTCGAGGACGATGAATAGTCCGATCGTTAGAAGTGGCGCCATCCAGTCCGGTGACACCGCGAGTGACAGCAGTATGGGAAATGCCGCAGCGATCCACGGTCCCAGATAGGGAATAAACCGCAGCACGGTGGAGAGTGCGCCCCATAAAATCGCGTTGGGCACGCCGATGAAATACAAGCCGACAGCCACCGGGACGCCGTAGCTCACATTGACGACCAGCTGCATAAGGAGGTAGCGCGAAACACGCGAACCCGCATCGTCCATCGCTTGGGAAGTGGCGCTGATGCGTCCTTGGCCGATCAGCCGGATCATCCGGTTGCGCAGATCCTCGCGCTGCAGCAGCATGAAAATTAACAGCAGCAAAACCAGCGCCGCCGTCCCTAACGGCCCGAGCGCCGGAACCAGCACTCCCTGCACAAATTCCAAACTCTGGTCCTTGGTGTTGACCACTTCCACTTGGGTCGCCTGCTGTTTTCCATCCGCTTTCGCGATATCCGGCTTGAGTTTCGAGTCCCCGTTGTTGTTGCCCGGTAGATCCTTTTTCAAGTCCTCCATGGTCTTGGATAACTTTGAGAACGGCCCCTCGCTCGGCACTTGGATAGAGCGCAGTTTCGTCCGGATGTTCTCCTTGTAGTTCGGCAATTGGTTCGCCAGATCAACCGCCTGTCGCGTCAGCACCCAGCCTACCGCTCCGGTCGCGGCGAAGATCATGGCCACCACCACTAAAACTGAGGCCACTCTCCCGAGCCGGCGCTGAAGTCGCGTCACCAGCGGCGCGAGCATGAATGTTAGAAGAGCCGCCAACGCCAGCGGCACCAGCAGCTCGCGCCCGAAATAGAGGCCGCACACCACGAAGGTGCCAAGCAAGACACTAGAGATGATCGCCAGCGAATCCGCTGACGAAGCACTTTTTCGGGGAATGGCCATGGGAGGTCGGGTCACACAGCGTGCTCAAGTTTGTCCAACGAGGCGATGTGTTCGATGATCGGCGGCAGCAAATCCTCGCGGATCATCAGTTTGCAATCCGTCATCACGTCGTCGTCGAGCAGAGCATGCTGATAGTCCTTGCGACCAGCCTCCTCGCCCCGCTGGAGAGACTCGATGGCGGAGTCCTGGCCAAACAAATTCGCCGCGCCCTGCACCGCCGTGGCGAAAATGCCCCAAGCTCCTGAGTCTTTCTCGGGGATGCCGCCCATTTCGCGGACGTTGGCGGACAGCCAAGTGGCGGAGCGCGAATGATCCGAGCGGATGCGCCGCAGCTCCTCCGTCACCGGCGAGCCGGCATATTTTTCAATCGCTTGGCCGTAGGTTTCCACGGCGGAAAGTTCGCCCCGCAGCAGGCCGTTGCAGACGGCGATGCAGTGTTCATTGAGTGGGGTCATGGTGTCAGAGTTAGAATTCATTGGTTGAGTAGGGTTGAATCTGTAATCGCGTTCGCAGAATCAATGCCACGCTAAAATTGCCGGAGAATCGGTGCTGCCATTCGCCCCGCCGCCCTTTTTGCAACAAACCTCAGCTTTGAGAATGCGATGTGCAATGTGGATCTGGCGCCCTAACTGATTTTACCCGGTAATTTCGTTGACCTCAAAAGGACTGGTCTCCTAGTATTCGGACAACGATGAAACCGCAATTTCACGAACAACTTGCCAAAGGCACCGCAATCATCGCGGCGACCTTGATGGCAGCAGGATGTGGGAAACGTCAAGAAACTGCCGATTGGTGGCAGGGCGAACAGCAGCGAGTCGAGTTGAGCCAGCAACTGGAGCTGAAAAAATATCGCTACGAGCAGACTTATTCCCGCGATTTTGAACAGCTGGGCGACTTCCGGCGCTCGACTAAATTGACCAGCCCGAAGCTCGATTCGCTGCGGCAACAACGCTTGGCGTTGGGTGACCAGATCGAATCGTTGGCGGGCCAGTGGGCTGGCTTCCGCGAAGCCACGATCCGAGCTCAACGCCAGCTCGCGATGCGCAAGTCTTTCGATAAACTTACGTTGGCGTCAGGCCGGACGTTTGTGAATGCGTCCGTCGCGTCGATCGACGATGCGGGTGTGACGATCCGCCATACGGACGGTTCAGCCCGACTGCGGTTCGGGGATTTGGATGCCAAGCAGCGGATCTTTTTCGGCTTGGAAGCGGAATTGGCACAAGCGGCCGAAGAACAGGAAAACCGGGATGTCGCCGCTTATGAAAGTTGGGTCGAGAAGCGGATGGTGGCGCTCAACGAGAAGAAGACCAAGGATTTCGAAATCGCCAAGCGCGAGGATTCCGCCGTGCAGCGGACGCGGGAAGTGCGTGCGGCCCAGCTTGTGACCGCTGCGAATGTAAGACCGCTGGCCCGCCCGGCTTCTAACGTTAGCAGTCGCTCGTGGTCCTACTCCAGAGGTTACTCGAACTATCGCCCCTCCTATCATCACGTGTATTATAATACTCCATCCTATAACTGTCAGTCTTACGGCTACAGCGTGTATCCGAGTCGCCCGCGCCCGCCCCATGCTTATAATCCCCCGGTGGTGACCACGCGCAGATCCTTCGCCGATACGACCCTACCATCTATCCCATGAGCCAGTATTACCGTTCTTATTCCGTGGCCCTTTTATTGGCCTTTTCCTGCGCTTCATGCAGTGATGATCCCAAGCTTGTTGAAAAGCGGGAGCAGCAAAAAGCCGAGATTTCCCGCTTGAAAGGGGAGTTAGCGCTCATCGATGAAAAGCTCAAGAGTCTCCCTCCCGATGTATCCGCCGATCTAGCGGAAGCCAAGCAACTCTCCGAAAAGCAGTCCGCCGAGGTGGCGGGACTCGAAACGGAAGTGGCGGCACTGGAAGCAAAGAAGCGTTCTTTGCAGGGCGAGTTTGATGCCTATAAAATTAAGTATCAGGTCAAATAACTCTTAATCCAAAAGATATGTCTTTCAGCGATATGATGTCGAGTGGCCGCGGCCCTGGTGTGATCGGAATGGTGATGGCACTCATCGTGTTGTTAGGATTCGGCCTGTTGTTTATGTATGCTTCCGACGAAACCGAGCGGACTGGCCAGTCGATCGAGTCGGTGATTGCAGGTCAGGCCAAAGACATAGAGAGCCAGAAATCTTCGATCATCTTTCAAGGGCAGAAGCTGGACCAGGCACCGGCCCGCGTCGCCAACGCGAAGGAGCTGGCCAAGCTCAAGCGGGAAATCCAAGCGCTCAAGGGCAGTTCCACCGATCTCAGCAGCCGGATTGAGGCCGGAAAAGCCGAGGTCACTCTCGGAGTTAAGGCTCTAGCGCATTTGCGTCAGGTTAAGGCTAGGATGCCTGATTCTACAGGAGATTTTCGGGTTCTCTTGTCCCGTTCAACGTGCCTCGGGTCGGGATCAAATGCGGC
>JAYTLO010000398.1:0-2101 GCA_043729385.1 Akkermansiaceae bacterium | reverse complement strand
CTGATCATCCGGCGAGAAGTTAGGATCGATCTCCGCGAGGATCTCGTTGCGGGTGCGTTGGATATCGACGTCGAGGCGCTTGAGCACGCGGGCGGCGACGCCTTCACCTTCACGGAGCAGGCCTAGGAGCAAATGTTCGGTGCCGACGTAGGAGTGGTTGAGGGCCTTGGCTTCCTTGTTAGCAAGGGCGAGGACCTTTTTCACCCGCGGGGTGTAAGGGATATTTCCGGCGGCCTTCTGCGGCGGGCCGGAGCCGACTTCCTTTTCCACTTCCATGCGAACGGCTTCGAGCTCGAGGCCCATCCGTTCGAGAACATTGACGGCCACGCCTTGGCCGAGCTTGATCAGACCGAGCAACAAATGTTCGGTGCCGACGTAGGAGTGATTGAATCGATCCGCTTCCTTACGAGCGAGAGCGAGGACTTGTTGGGCACGTGGTGTGAAGTTGTTCATGCGTCGCCTGGGTTAGAAGGGTCGGAGATTTTCTTTTCGTCTTTCGATGAGATACGATTATCAGGAGATTCGAGGGAAAGCAAACGGGAGCGCACGATTTCTGCGCGGATCGAATCGCGTTCTTCCGGCGAAAGTTTGCGGCCTGAATGGAGCTGAAGGTGTGCCGGTTGGATGTCCATCAGCAAGGTGTCGCACAGCATCACGGTTTCCGGTGAGAAAAACCCCAGCGTGCCGCCGAGGCGGAGCAGCGAAAGATGGTTGAGCGCTTCCTTCGAATCGATGATGTGCGCGTACCGCAGCACTCCATAAGCGCGGCCAATCTTGTCGGAGACCATTTCAGGATCGTCCTCCAACAGCTTCTCACGGGCGTTTTGCTCGTGGTTGGAAACCTGGGAAATGACCCGTTCGAGACGACGGATAATCGTTTCCTCGCTTTCGCCAAGCGTCGATTGGTTGGAGATCTGGTAGAGGTTGCCGAGCGACTCGGTGCCTTCGCCGTATAGCCCGCGGACCGCAAGGCCGATCTTGTTCACCGCCTGGAGGACTTGGCCGATTTGGTCGCTGAGGACCAAGCCGGGCAAATGCAGCATCGCCGATGCCCGCAAGCCGGTGCCGAGGTTGGTCGGGCAGGTCGTGAGGTAACCGAGCGTGGGATCGAAAGCGAATTCGAGCGATTCCTCGAGCTCGGTATCGAGTTCGGACAGTGCGGTGAACGCGGCAGTCAGTTGCAGCCCGGGACGGATCGCCTGCATCCGCAAGTGATCCTCTTCATTCAGCATCAGGCTGAATGTTTGGCGGCGCTCGATGACCGCGGCCGAACCGTCGCCGCGGGCGGCGTGTTCGCGGGAAATCAGGTGGCGTTCGACGAGCACCTGCTTTTGCACCGATGTTAGATCGCCGAGTTCGTGGGAAAACGCGCCTTTCATCGCAGGCAGTGATTCCACCGCCGGGCGCATCAGGTCGAGAGCGGCGGCGCGTTGGTCGCGCTTGGCCCAACCGGGAAACGGATGGCGGCGCAGATTTCGGGCGAGACGGATCCGGGAAGTCAGCACGGCGCCATGCTCCCCTTGCCCGCCGGTCATCCAATCGGCGGGATGTTTGATGAGGGTGGTGAAGCGCATCATGGTCGTGGATTTCTCAATGTTTGACTTCGTCCAGGTTGCGGATTTCGTCGCGAATGCCGGCGGCTTCCTCGTAGCTTTCCGAGGTGATTGCTTGTTCGAGGCGCGAGCGGAGCTCCTCGATCCGCTGGTGGCGGAATTGGATCGCCATCAGGCCTTCCGGCACTTTGCCGATATGGGACGTCCCCTTGTGCATTCCGCGCACCATCTGTGACACTTCGTCACCAAATGTGCCATAACAGTCGCTGCAACCGAAACGGCGCACCCGCTTCAAATCATCCAGCGTGAACCCGCAGGTGACGCACTTTTTGCCGTTGCCGGGAGTGACCGCCGAGGCAGTCGCCGTGACCGTGCCTGGACCGCCAGGCAGCCCGCCTAAAAGCAGATCCGCCAAGGAAAATCCCGTGGGGTCGGTGACTCCGCGCTCCTTGGCGCAATTGTCGCAAAGGCACACCTTTTTCATCTGCCCCTCGACGAGTTGCGTGAGGAAGACGGTGGCCTTTTTGTCGCAGAAATCACACTTCATG
>JAYTLO010000397.1:0-1532 GCA_043729385.1 Akkermansiaceae bacterium | reverse complement strand
TTCTCCAGTTCCTTGCGGGTATTCCGCTCGCTATCACGCAGCGCAGCGGCTTTCTCAAAGTCCTGTTCCTTGATGGCACCTTCTTTTTCAATCCGGATCCGCTCGATCGCGGCCTCGATTTCCTTGACTTCAGGAGGACGCGTCATCGCCCCGATCCGGGCCCGGGCCCCGGCTTCATCCATGATGTCGATGGCCTTGTCGGGGAGGAAGCGGCCGGTCAGGTAGCGGGAGGAAAGCTTCACCGACTGCTCAATGGCTTCATCGGTGTAGAGCGCCTTGTGGTGGCTTTCATATTTGTGCTTGATGCCCATCAGAATCTTGGTGGCGTCCTCTTCGGTCGGTTCATTGACCTTGACGGTCTGGAAGCGGCGTTCGAGGGCGGCATCCTTCTCAATATACTTGCGGTATTCGTTCAGGGTGGTGGCGCCCACGCACTGCATCTCACCCCGGCTGAGGGCCGGTTTGATGATATTGCTGGCATCCATGGCGCCTTCCGCGGATCCCGCACCGACGATGGTGTGGAGTTCGTCGATGAAGAGAATCACATTTTTCGTGCGGCGGATCTCGTCCATCACTGCCTTGATGCGTTCTTCAAATTGACCACGATATTTTGTCCCGGCGACCATCAGGGCGAGGTCGAGGGTGATCACTTTTTTGTCGCGGAGAATTTCCGGGACGTTGCCGGCCACGATTTCCTGGGCGAGGCCTTCCACGATGGCGGTCTTGCCAACGCCAGCCTCGCCGATCAGGACGGGATTGTTTTTGGTGCGGCGGCAGAGGATCTGGATGACCCGCTCGATTTCGTCGGCCCGGCCGATCACCGGATCCAATTCGGCTTTTTGGGCCAGTTCAGTGAGGTCCCGGCCGAAGGCTTTGAGGGCGGGCGTCTTGCTGTCCTTCTTGCTGTTCCCGGCAGTGCCCGCGGACGTTTCCTGGAAACCACCTTCCTCCTCTTCGGATTCTGAAGGGGTGAAGTTTGGATCGAGTTCCTTCAGAATTTCGTTGCGGGTGCGTTCGATATCGATCTCGAGGCTTTTCAGCACATGGGCGGCCACCCCTTCACCTTCCCGGAGCAGGCCCAGCAGGATGTGCTCGGTGCCGACGTAACTGTGGTTCAGGGCGCGGGCCTCCTTGCTGGCGAGAGCCAATACCTTCTTCACCCGCGGAGTGTAGGGAATGTTGCCTACCATCTTCTGCTCCTGGCCGGAACCCACGTGCTTTTCCACTTCCATCCGGACGTTCTCGAGCTCGAGGCCCATTTTCATGAGGACGTTGACGGCGACGCCCTGCCCCAGCTTGATCAGGCCAAGCAGCAGGTGCTCAGTGCCGACATAGTTGTGGTTGAAGCGATCGGCCTCCTTGCGGGCAAGGGCGAGGACCTGTTGGGCTCTGGGGGTGAAGTTGTTCATCATCGGAATGAGTTATGGTTGCTTTTGGCCGGGGGGATGCACTCCGCAGGCGGTGGCCCATGAATAGATCGTAGTCTCCTCTGTATGGCAATTCAAGGGGTGGACTGGAAATATCTGTCGGCC
>JAYTLO010000396.1:0-1793 GCA_043729385.1 Akkermansiaceae bacterium | reverse complement strand
TGCCGGAAACGATCCAGAAGGCGCGGAAGATTGCCCGGTGTCGCCGTGTAAGTCCGCATCTCGAACGTGTGCGGCGCACCGGCAGTGTCGCCTTTCATCGCGGGGGAAAAATCAGTGAGCGTTAGGAAACGGCTATCCACTTTTTTCACCAGAGTGCCGGATGTCTCAGAAGCGGCCTTGGCGGCAACCCACTCGGGGTCGGCTTGGAAGGCTTTCCAGGACTTTTCCCGAGCTGCTAGATCTGGGTAGGAGAGAAGATAGATGAGCTGATGCTGTGGATTTTCTACGGGCACCCAATAGCCGACATTCGTCATCCCATGGCGGGTGAAGAGCGCGGTGGTGTGGTCCCGGAAGCGGGTGTTGAGCGCATCCAATTTCCCCTCTGCGGCGTAGTAAGTTCGCAGTTCGAAGCACTGGGGCGCCTTTTCTGCAGCGGTGGCGAAGGGAGACAGACTTGCCAATAGCATGAGTCCGAGGAAATGGATGCGTTTCATAGGATTATTCGTGGTCGCTGAGGTAGCGCTCGGCTTCGAGCGCCGCCGCGCAGCCTTGGCCGGCGGCCGTGATGGCTTGGCGATAGTAGTGGTCCGCCACATCGCCTGCGGCAAAAAGCCCGGGCGTTTTGGTCGAGGTTCGACCGGGATTTTGGAGGAGGTAGCCGTTCTCGTCCTTGTCCACCAGATCGCCGATGAAGGCGCTGTTCGGCACATGGCCGATCGCCACAAAAACGCAGGCGACTTCCAGTTCCTTTTCCTCACCGTTGATTAAATTCTTAAGCGTGACGGCACGCATTTCGCCTTTTTCGTCGGTGAGGTATTCACTAACCGTCGAGTTCCAGATCGGCTCGATCTTGGGATTGGCCAAGGCCCGGTCGGCCATGATTTTCGAGGCACGCAGCTCGTCGCGGCGGTGAATCAGATAGACCTTGCTGGCGAAGCGGGTGAGGAAAGTCGCCTCTTCGCAAGCGCTGTCTCCGCCGCCGATGACGCAGACCGGGACATCGCGGTAGAAAGCGCCGTCGCAAGTCGCGCAGGAAGTGAGGCCGCGACCGATGAGTTTCTCCTCACCGGAAATCCCAAGATGGCGCGGCGCAGCACCCGTGGCGATGATCACCGTTTTTGCCTCAAACGATTCCGAGCCGGCCTTCAAAAGGAAGCTGCCATCGTCGCGGCGCTCGACCGACTCCACGCTGGCCCACGCGATCCGGGCACCGAACTTTTCTGCCTGTGCCTGCATTTTCATCATCAAATCCGGCCCCATGATCCCTTCTGGACTCCCCGGCCAATTCTCCACCTCGGTGGTGGTGGTGAGCTGGCCACCCGGCTGAGTGCCGGAGAGCAGCAGAGGCGTTAGATTGGCGCGGGCGGTGTAAATGGCGGCGGTGTATCCTGCGCAGCCGGTGCCGATGATGATGACGTTTTCCATGATTCTATGAGCGTTGAAGCACGCGAGTATTCCGGCGGATGAGCGGGCGAGTCAACCACGGCCATGCAAATTGCGTTCGGTCTGCTTGAGTGGCTCATTCACTTGCCGGCTGCCGCCATAAAAGTCACATATTCCGCCGCCGAAGAGCGAACCAAGGGAGCCGGAGGTGCTCTTTCTGACGCAACCGCCTGTGATGGGCTTTATTTTTGCTCATCGTTTTGGTTCCTTCCAATACTTCCACGCCAACGCCACATCCTCCCACAAGGAGCGCGGACACTCCTTGCTTCTTGGAACTGATGTAGGCTTTCCCTGCTTCCGAAGAGGGCGTTAAGTCTTCTTCGTTAGGACCGCAAGGGCTCCCCCTTTCC
>JAYTLO010000395.1:0-2330 GCA_043729385.1 Akkermansiaceae bacterium | reverse complement strand
AGGGTCCGCTGCGATTTCGGCCATGATCTTGTCGTAGCCCCCGAGGTTCCGCGAGATGAGGTAGAAAGCGATCGCGCCGAAACAAAGGAAGAGCACGGTTTGCAGCGCATTTACCCATGCCACGCCGCGCATGCCGCCAAAGAAAACGTAGAGCATAACAACGATGGCGACGATCGCGCCGCCGAGCCAGTAAGGCACCCATCCATCGCTCAGGCTATCGAGCGTGTGGCCGCCGCCCATCATGCCGATGACGACATACGGGATCATCATCAACGAGGTGACGGCGAAGATGAGGGTGCCGATGCCATCGCACTCCCAGCGGTCGCGGAAATACTGCACCTGCGTCATGTAGCCGTGCTTTTTTCCAAGCGACCAGAGCCGCGTGCCGATGAGGAAAATGGTGAGCGGAATGATGAGTCCCGAAGAAGAGGCCATGAGCCCGTAAGCGCCAATGCCGCGCTGATAGGCGAGGCCGGAGCTGCCGAGAATGGCGAAGGCCGTCATGTTCGTAACGAAGACCGTGAGCAGAAACACCCACGGTCCCAGAGACCGGCTCGCGAGGAAAAAATCTTCCTTTGAGCCAGTGCCACTGCGGAAGGCGAACATCCCGACATAGAGGATAATCGCTAGGTAAACGAAAACGACGATGGCGGGGATCATGGTTTTGTCGTGGGAGGTTGTTGGTCGTCGGGCGCTTCCTCATCCAGATGCGCCGGCCAGGCAAAGCGCACCAGCAGCGCCATGGTGAACGCGGCCAGCACGGAGTAACCGAGGTGATAGGTCAGCCCCGGCGGCAGCAAGCCGAAGAGGAGCGGGCCGGACTTGGTCCAGTTCCACAGATCCTGATGGAGCGCGTAGACCATCAGCACCCAGAGCGCGAGTAGCCAGTGTTTGGTTTTCATGATGAATAACACCCGGAACCGGGACTTAGTTGTGTTGGTGAAAAAAATGTATGCATCGGGATTTCCGAAGGTGCGGCTTAAGGGTGCGGAGGCCGGTCCGCGTGGTCCACGCTCAGCGTGGTCCGGAGTTCAGCGAGTTGCCGCTCAATCGCCGCCAACTGGATGAGCGCGGGGACAGGATGCTTCGCCTGCTTTTGCTCATCCAACTCGGTGTGCATCTCCGCCATACTGTTCATGACGATCCCGATGAAGAGGTTCAGCATGATCATGGTGCCCAGCAGGATGAAGCTGACGAAGTAAGGGGTGGCGGCGTAGGGCGCGGCGGTTTGCGCGCCGTCATACATGGTCCGCCAGTCATCCAGCGTGATCATCTGGAAGAGCGAGAGCAGCGCGGATGTCAGACTTCCAAAATACTGAGGGGACGCCTTCCCAAACAAGTGAACCCCGGTGACGGCATAGATGTAGAAAATCAGACCGAGAAGCAATCCGACGTAGCCCATGGAACTCAGGCTCTTGATGAGCGCGCCGACAAGGAGTTGCAACTTGGGCAGCGCGGAGACGAGCCGCAGCAGTCGTAGCGTGCGGACGAGACGCAGCACGGCGGCGAATGGCCCGCCGACGGGTAGCAGGCAGACCGCGACGATGGTGAAGTCGAAGACGTTCCACCCGTCGCGGAAATACTCAAGCGGGCGGCGTCCGTGGGAAACAAGCTTGAGCACGATCTCGATGATGAAGATGACGAGCACCATGACATCGAGCGTGTGGAGCAAAGCGCCGTGCTGCGCGAGCATGGCGGCACTGGTTTCCACGCCGGCGAGCACGCCTGCGAGGAGGATCACCGCGATGATCATGCCGCGGAAGAGTTTTGAATGAACGATGTGTTTTGCTAGATGAGTCATGCGGCGTTGGCTGAAGTTTTCATGGGTCAGGGTGTTGCGGCGCATTCAATCAGGACTATCAAGACTTTGTCCACGGCGATGCGATTAGGTCCGTCGCCGTAACTGCATCGCCGGCCTCCGCCATCTGCTTGAATGGCGGCTTTCCCGACGACACCAAGGCTACCCCGCTCATCACGAAAACTCCATTCGCGATGAGCCGCGCAAGGACTATCGGGATCTCTACCAGGACGATGTTCATCAGGGTTGCGCAGGGGTTGTCCCAAGGGCATGGCCGATGCGCAGCACGGCTTGCTTGGACGGAGCGCCTCCCGCAAGGATTCGATGCGCTGTTCAACCAGCGCGGCGAAGGATGGCGATGGCTGATGGTGGCGGTGAGTAAGGACGGACTTCATTACAGTCGGAGGTTGGCAGTCGAATTTGGATTCGACAAATACACATAATCACATCTATCATGAGCTTTTATGGAATCCGGAAATCTAACCAACGAGTGGCTCAACGACCACCGCTCTGGGTTTTTTCACCAATGTGC
>JAYTLO010000394.1:0-1374 GCA_043729385.1 Akkermansiaceae bacterium | reverse complement strand
GGCCGGAAAGCTGGATTCATGCCAGAGGAATGAAATTTATGACCTTTAATTAGAATCCGGATTCATCAGTCCACATCAGTCGATCTAACTATGCGGACGATTCATTCCACAAGTCTCCCGAGATGAATCCCACACATATTTTCACCGCGTGATGGGTAAAAACGAAAAAGCGGAGTCCACACTGGACTCCGCTCCTCATCACTGAATGCCAGCTCAAATGCTAGACGGTGAGGAATTCCTTGACGATTTCCTCGGTGAGGCCGGTCATCGGACCGGAGGCAGCGACGGCGCCCCGCTCGAGAATCGCGAAGTCGTCGCCAAGCTCCTTGCAGAAGTCGAGGTATTGCTCGACCAACAGGATGCTCATCTCGCCTTCCGCGCGCAACATCTTGATGGCGTCGCCGATCTGGTCGATGATGTTTGGCTGGATGCCTTCGGTGGGCTCGTCGAGGATGAGGAGTTTTGGTTTCGTTAGAAGCGCCCGGCCGATGGCGAGCTGCTGTTGCTGGCCACCGGAAAGCATGCCGCCCTTGCGGTGGAGAAACTCCTTGATGATGGGAAACAAGGTATAGATCCGGTCGATCTGTGCGGGGTCGCGTTTCCAACCGCGGGCATTGAGACCGATGAAGAGGTTTTCCTCCACCGTGAGCAGCGGGAAGATGTCGCGACCCTGGGGAACATAGCCGAGGCCCTGTCGCGCGCGGTCGGCGGAACTGAGTCTGGTGATGTCCACCCCTTGCAGCTCGAACTTCCCGGAATCGATCGGATAGAGGCCGGTGAGTGCCTTGAGGGTGGTGCTTTTGCCGACGCCATTGCGGCCCATCAGGCAGAAGACCGACTGAGGCCGAATTGTTAGATCAATGCCGCGCAGGATGGCGCTGCCGCCGATGGAGACCCGGAGGTTGGAAATGCCGAGGCTGTCCTGGGTGAGGGTGGCGGTCATGGAGAAGGAGTTTTAAGTGATCAGTAAGCAGTGATCAGGAAGGAGAGACTATGCCGCTTTGGATTTACGGCCGAGATAGACTTCGATGACGCGCTCGTCGGACTGGACCTGATCGACGGGGCCCTCGCAGAGGACGTGCCCCTGATGGAGGACGGTGACCTTGCGGCCTTGGGAAATCTGGCGGACGAAGGTCATGTCGTGCTCGATGACGACGATGGTGTGCTTGCCGGCAAGTGATAGAAGCAACTCGCCGGTGCGATAGGTTTCCTCATCGGTCATGCCGGCGGCGGGCTCGTCGACTAGCAGGAGCCGGGCTTCCTGGGCGAGGAGCATGCCGATTTCGAGCCACTGCTTCTGGCCGTGAGCGAGAATGCCGGCCTTGCGGTAGGCGCTGTCGCCGAGCTTGATGATCTTGAGGATTTCAGCGATGC
>JAYTLO010000393.1:0-11143 GCA_043729385.1 Akkermansiaceae bacterium | reverse complement strand
CATGACATCCCTACCATGCAAAATCGGGGCGTCATGTCTAGCCGAAAAGCTGCAATCTCGGAACGGTGACGATCACATGTCTTCCTGCCAATCACCCTGATCGCGTAATGCACGGGAAAACCTACAAAAGCAGTGCAATCTGCTCGCCGGGACCGTGGACGCCTTCGATGAGGATGCCCTCGACGTCGGCGGTTTTCGACGGGCCGGTGCACCAGATGATGTTCGGGCTATCGCCAAATGCGGCGATGGCGTCTGGAATGGTGCGATGGATTTCTGCGCGCTCGAGCACGGCGACATGGACCCACGGCGAAAGCGCGGCGAGGCGGTGCGAGGTGCGGTCGTCGTCGATGATGACGGAGCCGGATTCCGCGATGGCACCGGTGGCGCGGGTGATGCCGAACTGATAGTCGTCATAGCGGTCGCGGTGGTATTCGGTTTCCACGGTGAGGCCGGCGGTGGCGAGTTGGCTGCCGATGGAGTCGTAGAGCGCGGGATCGCAGTAGCCGTGGAGTTGGCCGGTGAGCTTGAGGAAATCCGTCAGCTGCTGGACCGAGGTCATCGGCTTGCCATTCACGGCGGAGAAATTGCGGGAGAAGATTTCCCACAAATCGGAGCCTTCGAGTTTCGGCAGCGAGTGGACGAGGGCGGGGTCGTATTTCGGATAGGCGACCTTGTCTTTGAGAGCGGAGGTGGCGGACTCGATCTTGGCGAAAATGGCGGCGCGGGACATGCTGGAGGTGGTTAGTAAACTTGGATTTCAGCGCACGGGCGCAACGATGTAGAAGCGCTTGCTGGTGGTGGAGACGAGTGGATCAAAGGTGCGCGTAACGATGCACGCCTGTGCCGGCGACGGTTTCTAGGAGGATGTAATCTTGTAGATTCCCAGTGTAGAAGATGCCGTAGTTTTGCGAAGCGAGTGTCTCGAAGCTCACCGATTGTGCGGTGCCTGCTCCTAAACTGTAAGCGGTGAGCTTGATCTGCGGGATGGGCGTGATGGTGGTGGCTGCCGGGCCGCCAGTCGTGTAATCGGGTGGCACGGGCAGCGGCTCGGCACTTCTTGAGTTAGGTGCATAGGTGCCAGCAGGGGCGGGGATCGGTGCTTGCAGGCCGATGACAGGACCGTAGTACCCAGCAGGCACGGTCATCGTTGAGGTCACTCCAGACAGCGCGGCATAATGGCCGATCGGCGCGGGCTGTTGTGCAGTCGCTCCAGAGAAACTCACGAAATAGCCAGGACTCGCAGGAATGGCGGCTGACATGCCAGCGACGGGTGTGTAACTGCCAGTCGGGGCGTTAGAAGTCGAGGTGACGCCGGAACCCGCCACAAATTTCCCGGCCGGAGCGGGAGTTTGCGCGATGGCACCTGCTGTGCCGACGAAATAGCCAGGGCTGGCAGGAATGGCGGCAGACATGCCGGCGACGGGCGTATAACTGCCAGCTGGCGCGTCGGAAGTCGAGGTGACACCGGAACCCGCCACAAATTTTCCCGCAGGTGCGGGGGTTTGCTGAAAGGCTCCCAACGTGCCGACGAAATATCCGGGGCTGCTCGGGATCGCCTGAGTCATGCCGGAAAACGGCGTGTAGCTGCCGAGTGGACATACCTCGGAGCTGGTAGCAGCCGAGGTCGCCACGAATCGACCCGCCGGCGCGGGAGTGGGGCTGGCGGATCCTTGATTTTGGGAAAACATGCCGGGCGGGCAGGGAATCGCCTGCATCATCCCAGCCACCGGCGCGTAAAATCCGGCGGGAGCCAGCTTGGCGGTCGTGAGATTGATTTGATCCGAATAGCTGCCGACAGGAGCCGGGACAACTTGCTCTGCGTCGAGATCCACATAATAGCCCGCCAGCGAGGTCAGCGGGACAGAGCAGAAAATCTTGGTGTTGCTTGGCTGACCCGCCGCGGCCACAACCACTGTTACATCGCCACCGCTATCGATCGGCTTGCTAACTGTAAGAGTGGTGGCAGTGCTCATGATGATAGTGGCTGCGACTCCGGCGAAAGTCACAGACGGACTGAAGCCGAATTCCTGTCCCGTGATAACGACCGATGTAGCTTGCGACGCCAGACCCCGTGCCGGCGACAGGCTTGTGATCACGGGTGGCGGGACAATCGGAGGTGCGTAGTTAAAAGTGGTCTGGGCCGATTCTGGGCCGTTCGAAATGGTAAGATTCGCAGTCCCGGACCCGGGAGGGAGGACGAATGTGATCTGGACGTCCGTGGCTGTAGTAGGCGTCACCGAGGTGGTGTTGAAGTTGATAGTCGGGGTGGTTCCGAATCCGCTGCCGTCGATGGTGATCGTGATGCCACCCGCAGCCGGACCGGTGGACGGGCTGATGGAAGTGATGAGAGGTGCGGCAACCGCCACTGCCGCTAACATCAGGAAGGCGGCGGCGATGCGAAGTGAGTTCATCATGGCGGTGCTGGGGTTTGAGGATTGAAACCGGATTCCCGGATGCAGGCTAAATGCACTTTTCCGGTGAGGTCTGTCAAGTTGGTGCAAGCTGGGTCCGCTGGGGGATATCTAAACAAAGGGAAATTGGAGTTTTTTTAACCACTGATTGCAATGATTAACAGATTAAGAAAGTTGAGTGAGAGACGAGGGATGAAACTGGAAGTGCTGGGCAAAATAGGAGAAGGGACGTCCCGTCCCTTGCCGCTGCGCAGCGAAAGCGGGAGCGCGAAGCTCATCCCTTTCTCTGTCCACCGTCTGGGCGGAATCGGCGTCTTGAAATCAGTCAATCAGTGGTTAATTCTCATGCTTTCCCCCCACTTGATCCGCATCGTCGTAATCCCGCGTTTTCCGACTCAAGGACGGGCGATGGCCTCGATTCCCTGGCGCAGCCGGGCATCCTTGGCTGCGGCGGTGTGGGCAGCGTCCCACGCTTCGCGAGCGGCTTGGGTGGCACTGGTCGCTGTCAGTGCACTGATGAGATTGCGCAGAGCCAGCGCATTGGTCGGGGAAATGGCGAGAGCTTGGCGGTAAGCAGCGATGGATTCTACGTCGCGGCCCAGGCGATTGAGCACGAAGCCACGGTTGATCCAGCCGTCGGTGAAATCTGGATAGGCCGCGTTGAAGTTTTCGATCAAAGGCATTGCCTCAGCGTGGCGACCCTGCGCGATCAACAGCCCAGCAAGATCGTGGCGCGGCATGAGGAAGCCCGGTGCCAGCCGGATGGCGGTCTCGAACGCACGGATCGATCCACTCACATCGCCAGTGGCGGCGCGGATTTTTCCAAGGTTGTGCCACGCGGCCGCGTAGCTCGGCTTGAGAGCCACGACTTTTTCTAACGCCACTCGCGCCTCCTCGAAGCGCCCCGCCTCGCCATCGAGCGTGGCCAGGTTGTTGATGGCGTCGGGACTATCAGAACTGATGCGAATGGCTGCGGAAAATTCCCGCCGCGCGGCCTCGGTTTCCCCGCGATCTTTGAAGACCATGCCGAGGTTG
The DNA here is from genome assembly GCA_043729385.1 of Akkermansiaceae bacterium. GTDB lineage: Bacteria > Verrucomicrobiota > Verrucomicrobiia > Verrucomicrobiales > Akkermansiaceae > Luteolibacter. Next base: position 7,697 of record JAYTLO010000393.1, on the reverse strand, counting down.
TTGTGGGCGAGGTGGTTTCCCGCGGTCACTGCGAGGGCGTGGCGAAATAGAGATTCGCTACCGCGCCACACGCCTATTTGCCGATAACAGATCAGGGCCAGCGCCGCTAAAACCCCGACACTCAAGGCTCGCGAAAATCGTCCCCGGAAATCCACGGCGAACCCACGCCGAAATACAATCCCAGATAAGGCAGATAGGCGTAGCGGTCCGCCATGCTTGCCGAGCCAGCTTGGACCAGCCCGATCATCGGCACCAAGCTGCCGAGAAACCACAGCCAGCCGATCCAGAGCGAGGGCTTCCTGCGACGCAGTCGGAAAAATAGGACGGTTAGAAAAACTAACATCACCACCGCTGAGATCACCACCACCGCCGGGCGCGAGCCGGGATACGGATAGAACACCGCGAGATCGGCGGGCCAGAGGAAATGTCGGAGATGCAGCGCATAGCAAACCGCCGCGTTGGCGAGTCGCTCCGCAATGGGAAATTTTTCGGTGGATCCCACCGCGGCGATGCTCCATTGGCACAACAACGTGAGCCAGCAAGCGGCAGCGGAAACAGCGAGCAGTGGCAATTTCTCAGGAAACAAGCGCCGCCAAGAAATTCTAACATCCCGTCCGAGCGGCCAATGGTCGGCAAGCAACATCAAGCAGGGAAGCGTGACCGCCAGCGGCTTAGACATCACCGCGAGCAGGTGAAATCCCAGCATGGCCGCATAAGCGAGCTTTCCTCCATGCCTCCCGAATCGCTCGTGACAGAGCAGCGCAAGGAGCTAGAAAAACAGGGCTAACACATCTTTCCGCTCGCTGATCCAGGCGACTGACTCGACATGCACCGGATGAACCGCGAACACCAACGCAGCTAACAGCGCCCGCCACGGCCTGCCCGTCCAGCGCCACAGCAGCAGGAAAAACAACCCCGCGTTTGCCGCGTGCAGCAGGACGTTCAGCCCATGGTGCGGCCCCGGCTCCAGGCCGAATCCCGCGACCATCGCCTGATGGGAAATCCAAGTGAACGGGATCCACATGCTCTGCCCGTGGATGCCGAACGCCCATTTCAGCGAGCTGATAGAAATTCCCTGAGAGACCCCGGGGTTTTCGTACAGATAGACATTGTCGTCGTAGTTCTCAAAGCCGAACTCGACGGCGCGGCCATACAACGCGAGCACCACAAGCGCGGCGACTAACGCAAGCCAGACGGGGTTTATGCGGAGCGTTGGCATCGGAAACGGAGACAAGCCCACACGATTCTCGCACCCGTCCGGATAACGGATACTTTCGACTCACCGGCGGCACGTTGCCGCGTGCTCACGGCCACTTCGCACACTCTCAACCCGCCGCGCAGCGCGCGGGCGGGGATTTCCACCTCATACTCGAAGCTATCGCTGCAAGGCCTGATCACGGGCACCGAATCTAACCGCCACGCTTAAGCCCGGCAAGCACATCGGTCATGCGCCTGCCATAGAGCAGGCTCGCCCAAGCACTGATCACCCGGTTTCCCAAAGTCCGCAGCAGCGCTCCATGAGAGTGATGTCGCTGCAAGCAGAAGAAAACTTGCAGCTGCTGTGAGCACGAGTTCAGCAGGACAGGCCTTTTGTAATCATGGGAGGACGGTTAAAGTTTTTTACCACGGAGACACGGAGTGAAGAAGGAGGGAAGAGAGGCTTTTTCAATTGATGGCATCTCCGTGGCCTCCCTCTTCCATCCTCCATCCGTGGTCAGTTCTTCGGCGTCTTACGGCTCTTCATCCATTTCCGGAAATCACCGCCATGGGATTCGGGGAGGGTGCGTTGGCCTAACCAATCTTGCAGCGGCTTGATCGGGGCGACTTGGATGGGGAGGTGGTTCATCGCTTTGCTCATGGTCATGGCGGTGCGCCAGAACGAGGGCGAGGTGGCGAGATGGGCGAAGGGCGACATGGGAATTGCCCCTGCGGAGGGAACGGATTCGCGTTTTGCTTTGTCGCGCAGGCGGAGTAACAGATCGGGGATCGGGATATCCACGGGGCAGACTTCGTTGCACGCGCCGCAGAGGGTGGAGGCTTTTGGAAGATCGGCGAGTTCGGGGAAACGGCTGCCGAAGAGGATCGGTGAGAGCACCGCGCCGACGGGGCCACCGTAGGTTGAACGGTAGGCGTGGCCGGAGGCTTGGCGATAGACGGGGCAGACGTTTTGGCACGCCCCGCAACGGATGCAGCGGAGGATTTCCTTGCAGTTAGAGGCGAGCACATCGGTGCGGCCGTTGTTCATGAAGACGACGTGCATGTGCTCGGGGCCGTCGGGTTGGTTGGCGGATTTCGGGCCGTTGATGAACTCGGTATAAACGGTGAGCTGCTGGCCGGTGGCGGAGCGGCCTAGCAGGTTGAGAAACACCGCGAGGTCCTTTTCCTCAGGGATGATTTTCTCAATGCCGACGAGCGCGATATGGACCGGCACCGGGGCCATGCCGAAGCGCGAGTTGCCTTCGTTGGTGATGAGTGCGAGGCGACCGGTGTCTGCACAAACGAAATTTGCACCCGTGATGCCGGCTTGGGCTTCCATGTATTTCTCCCGCAGATGCACGCGCGCTTGGCGAGTGATGGTTTCTGGGTCGTCGTTGTATTCACGGCTCACGCCTTCGCGGAGAAATGTCTTGGCGACGTCGCGACGGTTCAGGTGGATGATCGGCTTGACGATGTGTGATGGCTCGTCGCCATCGAGCTGAATGATGAATTCTCCGAGGTCGGACTCGAGGCACTCCACGCCGTTTTCTATCAAGAATGGATTGAGGTGAATTTCCTCAGCCGCCATCGACTTGGATTTCGTGAGTTGCGTGACGCCGTGGCCGCGCAGGATGGAGAGAATCGTCTGCCGCGCGTCTTCGTCAGATGAGGCATAGTGGACGTTCACCCCACGGTCGGTTAGGGATTTCTCAGCCTTCGCGAGATATTCGCCGAGATGGTGCAAGGTGTGGTCCTTGATGGAGGCAGCAAGCTTGCGAATGGAGTCTGGATCCGGGTAATCCTGATGCAGGACGTGATAGCGCTTGTCCGTGCCCTTCGATGAGCCGTCGATGACCGACGCTTGCTTTTCATCAGAAATATCGCGGGCGTATTGGTCGATGGGTTGGATGCCGATCATGGGGATTTTTTGATCCTGGGTTAAAGTTTGAGTGCTCCGTCGATCTCACGATCTGCGTATTGCAAGGCTTGTCTAACATCCTCGTCCTCGAGTTCTGGAAACTCTTGTTTCCTCTCGGAGGCATCTGGATAGAGAGAGACAATTTCGAGAACGCGTCGCACTGTTAGGCGCATTCCCCGCAGGCAAGGTTGGCCGTTCATTTGACCGGGATCCACGGTGATGCGATCTAGCAAAGTCATGGGAGCGAGTTTCGTAAAATCTGGACGGCGTGGAGATGCTCGATCGGGCGGCCTTGGGTGATGGCGAGGCCGTTGAGATGCATGAGGCAGGACATGTCGCCGCTGACGAGGATGTCGGGGTTGGTTTCAAGGATATGGTCGAGTTTGAGGGAACCCATGCGGCCGGAGATGTGCGGGAAGGTGACGGAAAAGGTGCCGCCGAAGCCGCAGCATTGTTCGTCTTGGCCGAAGGGGGAAACGACGGCGTTTTCGACGGAACTCAGGAGTGCGAGCGTCGCCTCGCCACTGCCGGTGCCGCGGCTGTGGCAGGATCGGTGAAAGGCGATGCGAGTGGGTTGATCGAATTTACCGGGCCATTTCTTGATGCCGAGGCCGTTGAAAATGAAGTCCATGATTTCCCAAGTGCGGCGGGCGAGTGAGTCGATGGACGCATCCGGGGTTTCCTCGAACTGCAGCGGATTGCCATGGAAATTCATCGCCGCGCATGAGCCAGACGGGACGATCACGGGCAAGTCTCCGGCAAAAACTGAGGCGGTGTGGCGGGCGACTTTGCGGGAGGCCACCCAGTCGCCGGAGTTGAAGGCCGGCTGGCCGCAGCAGGTCTGGTTTTCGGGGAATTCCACGGTCACGCCGAGGTGTTCGAGGACTTCGACGGTGGCCTTGGCGACGTCGTCGTAAAAGGCATCGCAGAGGCAGGTGCCCATCAGAAGGACACGTTTGTCGGTGGGTCTTTGGAGTTGGCTGGCCATGGGCGGTTCGAGGGCTATCAGCGCCTCAGTCGGCACTTGGGCGTAGGCTAATAGTTGAGTCGGAAAGGACAATGGGGAATTTGAGGAGTTCATGCAGTGTGCATTTCGGTTCATGCAAATCCCCGGCTTGGTCTGCTGGGTGGGGTCGCTGGGTTCGAGATAGGTGGCTTGCGGCAAGTGGCTTAACTGACGACTCCAAAGTTGGCCGATTTCATGCAAAGGGTGAGTATGAACAAATCCAAATCAATTATGCACAACTGGACATTTACCTTCTCGATCCTCGCGCTGATCGCGGGGATACTGGGATTCACCAGTCTCGCCGGCTCTGCTGCTGGCATTTCTCAAACGCTTTTCGCGTTGTTCCTGGGTCTGTCGATCATCTCACTGATCAGCGAGGGGCGGCGGCGACGGATGTAGAAACTCGCGCATCGCTCCAGCCATTTTCGCTGCGCGCAAATGCCCATGAGCCTGCTTCTACAAACAGGCCTCGTTGGCAGACGTGATGGACCGCCTCGATCCTGTCGGGTGAGAATGAAATTTCGTGAAACCCCTGCGGCTCGCCTTGGAGCCGGGTGGAACACACGGTGGGTGCTTGGGAAATGATGGACTTCCAACTTCCGCTGAGTCCGGTGGCGCGGATCTGCGAGCGATGAAAATGGCCGCACATCACGAGATCCACGCGGGCAGTCTCGATCGCTTTCATCAGTTCCATCAACGGCTTCACCACCGCACGACCGGGGATTTGCAGGGCTAGCAGCGGGTGATGCAGGACCAGCACGCGACAGTGACCGGCGGGTCCATTTTGAAATTTCTGCTGCATGTGTGCGATTTGGCGCTTGGATAAGCGACCTTCCGACCAATCGGAATGGAAACCAAATGCGCGCGAGCTGTTGAGGCTAACGACGTGAACTCCAGCGGTGACAAGCTCCGGTTCCAATGTCTCGCCGAAAGTTTCTTGGTAGCGGCCAAACGAGCGGAAAAAACGGTCGAAGGGTTGGTTGATCAGCGGGATGTCGTGATTTCCTGGAATGATGAGCCGCGGCTCGGGCAGCTGATCCACAAACTCGCGGGCGGCTGACAACTCACTTCTGCGAGCGCGCATGCTTAAGTCGCCACTGAGAATGGTGAGGTCCGGCTGCAACCGCGCGGCACGCTCCAGAAAGGCGGCGGCGATGGTGAGGTCAGCCGCTCCGAAATGGGGGTCCGATAGATGGAGGATGCGCGTCAATTTCCGGGCAAGGTTGGGTGACTCAGGACTTTCAGATGACCGGGCAAAATCCGGAGGTGGATGGGGAAACGGAGCCGCAGGATTTCGCCGTCGATCATCACCTTGCAGCTATTCCGCCGAGTCGCGCGGAGCGTCATGTGGCTGGCGGATATCAGCTGCAAACTGGGATTTTGTTCGTGGCGTCCGAGCGTGTAATCGAAGATTCCCCGGAGCGCTTCGGCGGGGCGGCGGTGGGTGCCGATGTAGGCTGTGAGCTTGCCCGAGCGGAAATCCGTGCGGGACGGGATCAGTCCGGCGGTGTCCTTGTAGCGCCCGGGAACAAATGCGGAAAACTTGGTGCGGGCACCGCCGGACCCTCCGTCCCCGTCCCACTTCAGTGCAAGCGGGCGAGAGCGCAGGAAATTGCTCCGCAATCCCGTGAGGAGCTTGAATGTCTTTTTCCACCAATGCCCGCCATGGTCGCGACGCTCGAAGATTTTGGAAAACTCGGGATAAAACCCGAGGATGGTCGTGCACAGGCAAGCGTGGCCGGAGACATCCAGCACATCGATGTCAGACACCTCTGCGGTGGCGAGGAAACGCGCGGCAGCTTCGATTTCCAACGGCACTTCGAGATCCCGTGCTGCGAGATTAAAGGTGCCCATCGGCAGGATTCCCAAGGCGATGCCGGTGCCGCCGAGGTGTCTGGCGGCGGCGGAAACGGTGCCATCACCACCGCCGACGAGAATCGTGTCGGGAGTGGAGGCGACGGCGCGCTCGAGATCATCGTCGATCCGCCCCGGCTCGCTGAGTGACGTGGAAATTTCATGGCCCGCTTCGCGAAAAATTCCCTCCACCAGGTGGCTAACTTCCTTGGGATCGAGACCCCGCTGGGTTCCGCCCGACGCGCGATTGAGGAGTAGAATGCAGCGGCTCATAGGATTGGACAGGCATTGAAAGCCAGCATGGGCAGATTGCGACGGAATTTTTCTTCTAGCAGCTTACTGCATAAATCGTCGCCCTCTTGAATGGCATTTAGAACTTCCAGCCAACACGCCGCCTGCTGACTTGGGGCTGCTTGTTCGCTCAGAATCCGGATCGCCTCATCGCGCCGACCGCTGCGGGCTGCTCGCATGGCCTGCGGAAACGGCTGCCTCTCGGGGTGCAGGACAAATTCGATCACCTGCCGCAGATCCACCGGACGCACTGGCTTAGGGAGGAAATCGACCACTCCCTGGCGGACGGCATAGAGCGCTGCGTTCGGACTGAGCGCGGCGCTGCAAAGGACGACGGGGATGCTGTAGCCTTGGCTGCGCATCGCGTCGATCACGCCGAGGCCGTCGAGTTCGGGCATCCGCAGATCGAGCACCACGACGCTAAACTCCATTTCTGCCATCAGCTCCAAGGCACGGCGGCCGGTGGCTGCGGTTTCCACCGTGGTCGTCCGGCTCGACAGGGCGTAGGCAAATCCAAGGCGCAGCGTCGGCTCATCGTCCACGACGAGCACACGAAGCTTCGTGGGTCCACCCGTGTCGTCACTGTTAGGCGATTGGAACATCGATGAAAAATTCGGTTAGGTTTTCCGTCCGCTCGCGCAACCCGATGCGTCCCTCATGCGCTCTCATGATTTCCCGGGAAATGAACAGCCCGAGGCCCACGCCTTCCAATTTCTGCCCCGGAGCGCGGTAAAATCGCTCGAAGATCCGGCTCTGGCTGCTTTCGGGAACGCCCGGTCCTTGGTCGATCACAGAGACGCGCAGGTGCTCCGCGTCTGGTTTCGATTGGCGGACTATGACCTTGCCACCCTGTGGGCTGTGCTTGATCGCGTTCGACATTAGGTTGTTCAGAACCTCATCCAGTCGGACCGGATCGGCGAGAATCTCGGGGAAATTCTCCGCACTTTCTTCGATCTGAAGCTCGACATCCTTAGCGCCGGCGGCATCCGCGTAAAGCACAGCGGTGCGTGCCACGCTGTCATGCAGCACCATCGGCGAGCGGGAAAGATGGGTAGCTCCGCTTTCCGCGCGGGACAGATCTAGCAGAACATTGAGGGTGCCAAGCAGCCGTTCACAATCCTCATTGGCGGATGTGACCATGATTTTCTGCATCTCGTCGAGCTGGCTGGACCGTTCTTCGAGCAGCAAGTGCAGCACCATCCGGATCCCGGTCAGCGGGGTCTTGATTTCATGGCTCACCGTCGAGATGAGATTGGTCTTCATATCATCCAGCCAACGGATGCGGCTCACGTTGTGGAGCAGCACCGCCCAGCCCGACTCCGCGCCATTTCCCGCATCGAATCGGAAAATCCGTGGCAGATAATAGAACTCTTCCTCGTTGATTCGGAACAACAACGCCTCCCGCGGGTCGTCGGGTAAAAAGTGCGATGA
>JAYTLO010000392.1:0-1363 GCA_043729385.1 Akkermansiaceae bacterium | reverse complement strand
CGCCGGAAGGCTTGAGCGGAGCCGAGGCGGACAGGCGTTTTGCTGAGAGCGGACCAAATGTTGTTTCCGAGAGCAAGCATCGCGGCTGGGCCTGGCGCTTGCTCAGCGCGATGCGCAATCCTTTGGTCCTCCTGCTCATCGTCCTGTCGGCTGTTTCGTTTGCCACGGGTGACATGGATGGCGGCACGGTCATGGCCTTGATGATCGTCCTCGGCGTCATGCTGCGTTTTGTGCAGGAAGTGCGGGCGGATGCGGCGGCGGAAAAGTTGAAAGCGATGATCAATGTCTCCGCCACCGTCATCCGTGATGGCGTGGAGGTGGAAATACCGCTCAGGCAGCTCGTGCCGGGCGATGTGATCAAACTTTCGGCAGGCGACATGATCCCGGCGGATGTGCGGCTCATTGCGGCCAATGATTTGTTCATCTCCCAAGGCGCACTCACAGGCGAATCACTTCCGGTGGAGAAGCTCGACTCCTGCGCAATGAAAGCCGGGATGTCGCCCCTCGAGATGGCGAACCTTTGCTTCCTCGGCACCAGCGTGGAAAGTGGCGCGGCCACGGCCGTCATTCTCGCGACCGGCTCGCAGACCTATTTCGGCAGCATGGCGGGCAGCATGACGGGAGCACCGGTGCAGACGAGTTTTGACAAAGGCGTGCAGGGTTTCACTTGGCTCATGATTCGTTTCATGATGGTCATGGTGCCGCTGGTCTTCCTTATCAACGGCCTCACCAAAAACAACTGGCATGAAGCGTTCTTCTTCTCCGTCGCCGTCGCGGTCGGGCTGACTCCTGAGATGCTGCCGATGATCGTTTCCGTCTGCCTGTCCAAGGGTGCGCTCGCGATGTCGAAGAAAAAAGTGATCGTGAAGCAGCTCAACGCGATCCAGAACTTCGGCGCGATGGACGTGCTCTGCACCGACAAGACCGGCACGCTGACGATGGATCAGGTGATCCTGCAAAAGCACTGTGACGTGATGCAAAAGGAAGACACCGAAGTTTTCCGCGACGCCTATCTTATCGCCCATTTTCAGACCGGCCTGAAGAACGTGCTGGACCGCGCCGTGCTGAACCACCGCGATGCGAGCGGGGAAATCATCAAGGGATTCAGCAAGGTGGATGAGATCCCATTCGACTTCGTGCGCCGCATGATGTCGGTGGTCGTCGAGACTCCGGACAAGGACCGCCAACTCCTCACCAAAGGCGCGCCGGAAGCGGTCTTCCCCAGCTGTGCTTTCTACGAACTGGATGGCAAAGTGTCGCCGATGAACCCGCAGATCGTGGCGCAATTGAGCGGACAATACCAACAGTTGAGCGCCGATGGATTCCGCGTGCTGGCGGTAGCTCACAAGCATCTCGCAGAGGA
>JAYTLO010000391.1:0-11072 GCA_043729385.1 Akkermansiaceae bacterium | reverse complement strand
AGCACGCGCGAGCGCTCCAGCCCTTCCTCGATCTTCGCCGGGATGCTGTCGCCCGGCTTGAGCACCCATTCATCGAACCACACCTTCACCCCGTCCTTCCGCAATCGCTCAGCCAGCGGGCACACCACCGCCTTGTCCTTCGCGCTGTGGCTCAGGAAGACATCGTATTGGAAGGAATCACTCTGGGTCATGACGTTCGATTTGAGGCATGGTTGCCGGCGGGTTCTACCGAGAAGAATCCCCGGCGGCCCATCGACGGCACGGCGATGAATCTTTTCTATCAGGTGAAATCACTGTCTTCAATTCGAAACTACCGTTCGCCTTCTTCACATTTCCCATAGCATCCGCAACGGCACCGCCGTATGACTTGACCCGCTGATGGGCAGAACGCTCCAGCCGTCGTAGAGCAGGCAGCCGCCTTGGAAATCCTTGCCGCATTGGTCCGCCAGGCGGTCCAAGCCGCGGCAGTCCTTGCCATCCACCGAACGGCTCGCCTTGACCTCGATGCCCCAGACTTTTTCGCCGCGGGTGATCACGAGATCCACCTCGATCTGGTCCTTGTCGCGGTAGTGCCAGAAGCGCAGATCCGGGTCCGTCCACGCCGCTTGGGCATGGACTTGCTGGACGACGAACGACTCCAATAGATGCCCCATGCGCTCGCGGCGGCCGAGCCAGTCCCCGGCTGATAGATCCGCGAAGGTTGCCGCGAGGCCGCTGTCCACCAGATGGATTTTCGGCGTCTTGATCAGGCGCTTGGCCGGATGCCGGTGCCAGCTTGGCAGCGAGCGGATGAGAAACAGCCGCTCCAAGATGGCGAGGTAGTGATCGACCGTTTCACGATGCATGCCGAGTTCCTTGGAGAGGTTCATCACGTTCAGCAGCGTGGCGGTGCGCAGGGCCAGCAGCTCGAACAAACGACCGACCTCGCGGCCGTCCTTCACCCGCGCGATGTCCTGCACGTCGCGGTCGATGATCGATTTCAAATACGCCCGGTGCCACTGCCGCGCCCGCGCCACGGACCGGGTGAGCGGCTCGGGATAGCCGCCCGCCACCATTCGTTGCGGCAGGTCCGCGGAAACGTCGTCGGGCTCGCCTCTCAGCTTGGCCGTGCGGAAACCGTCATCGAGAAACGTCCGAAGGAAATTTCCCGGGTTGCGCTCTTTTTCCGACTCGCTCAGCGGTTGCAGCGGGATGATCTCCATCCGGCCGGCGAGCGATTCGTTCACGCCGGGTAGCAGCAGCAAATTCGCCGAGCCAGTCAGCAGGAAACGGCCCGGCCGACGGTCGCGGTCCACCGAGCGTTTGATGGCCGTCAGCAAGGCCGGCACCCGTTGGACCTCATCGAGAATCACCCGTGAGGGCAGCCGGGCCACGAAACCGTCCGAATCGTCGGTGGCCGCCCGGCAATAAGCATCCTCATCCATGCTGAAATAGGCGTCCTCCTGACCCAGCGACATCGCCAACGTGGTTTTCCCGCACTGCCTGGGACCGAGCAGGCAGACCACCGGCGTGTCCTGCATGGCTTCTTGCAGGGCACCCGCAAGGCTCCGGGGAAACGGTTTCATCGCAGCGTCCATTTGCCGGTTACGGTAGCGTCCGATTGCCGGTTGTAAAGCCGTCTAATTGCCGGTTACAAGTCCGTCCGATTGTACACCAGAGGTCCGTTCGATTGCCGGTTGCGAAAATTGTGACCGTTGTAGTCCACTTCTCTTTCACGTGCGGGTTGCCTCCCCGCATGAATCAAAGGGTTCCGGCCATGAAAACTCCCATCCCGATGGAGTCGAGCCGCAATACCCCGCTGTCTCGCGGGTGTGCAGTGAGGGCGGCATCAGCCATTTTCGCTGAGAAATTAATATAAACTTTCTTCATCGGCCACGAATTGAAACATGTTTCAACCTATCTGACCTGTGAACTTGTGTTCAAGAGTTGGGCCTTTCCTACGTCTGGAAACAACCGGTGACCCCGGACGAGAACGCCGCCGCAGAAGAAGCCCGCTTGGGTTGCCCGACGGAGACGATCGGTGCCGATGGATAAGAGCGGAATGAAGTTCCGCGCTCCGGCTCATCCCAGCTCCAGCGCGCCGCCTTGGCTGAACTCTTTATGCCCGAAGGTGGCGAGGTGGTGGCCGAAGGCGTGGGCGATGGAGAGCCAGAGGCGGTTGTGGGTGACGTTGTCGAAGCGCACCGCCTGGCCGGTTTTGAAGCCGAGGCCGCCGCCTAGCAGGACGAAGGGGATGTTGTCGAGCGAGTGGCTGTTGCCTTTGCCGAGCTCGTTGGTCCAGACGATGGTGGTGTTGTCTAACAGGGTGCCTTGGCCGCCGGGTTCGGGGATGGCGTCTAACTTGCGGGCGAGGTAGGCGAGCTGTTCGCAGAGCCAAATGTTGATTTTTACGAGCTTTTCCTGCGCGTCGGCGTTGCTGTCCGGCTCGTGGGAGAGGTGGTGATGGTCGTCGTGAATGTCGAGCCAGCGCATGCGGGCCTGGCCGACGCTGTTGGTGTATTGGAGGGTGGCGACGCGGGCCATGCCGTTGGCGAAGGCGTTGACTAACAAGTCCGCCTGCATGGTGCTGATCTTCGGGATGCCGTCGTTATCGAGCGCTACGCCGGCTTCGAGTTGCGGTGGTGGAAATAACAGATTGGCAGTGTCGGCGCTTTGCAGGTTTTGCTCCATCTCGCGGACGAAGGACGCGTGCTGGTCTAGCAGTGCTTTTTCCTCAGGATCGACGTGGGCGGCGATGGTGCGGAGGTCGTCACGGACTTCATCGAGCACGCTGCCGAGATTCTCGCGGTCCTTCATTTGGCCGTAGAGTTTATCGAACAAGGCGTACGGATCGCTGAGTGGGGCGAGCGGTTGGTTAGGGCCGGCATAGGACTTGCGAGTCCACGGATCGGCGCGGTTCGGGACGGCCACGCCGAGTTCGAGCGAGCCGAAGCGGGTGGCGGTTTCCGGTCGGGCTTGGAGGAAATTTTTCAGTTCCTGGTCGATGGAAATTCCACGCGCCCAGCCGGCCGGTTTGTCGCTGCCACCCTGGATGTTGCCGGGCAAAAGTTCATCGGCGGTTAGAAGGCAGCTGATGCCGCGCATGTGGCCATCGCCGTCGCCGCGGACTTTATTGTGGATGCCGTGGAGGGTCATCAGGCGGCTTTTAAAGGGTTCGAGCGGCGCGAGGATGCGCTTGAGCTGGAAGTCCGGCCCGGTCTGATCCGGCCAGAATTCTGGCGGGATGGTACCGTTAGGCGTGAACAGGAAAATGATGCGCTGCGGTTTCCCACCCGGTGCGGCTTGAGCCAGCGAGGGAAAAACGGGTAGAAACGGCAACGCGGCGGCGGATAGCCCGAGCTGGCGAAGAAACGTGCGGCGGGTGCTGAGGTTCATGGCTTGTTAGGGGCGGGTGTGGATGCCTTGGAGGGCGGCGAGCGTGTGAATATCGACGAGAAGATGGCGGATGTGGTAGCCGGATTTCACGAAGTCCGTTTCTAGGCCTGCTAGAGATTCCGGGCCGTAAACTGAAGGGTTTTGTTTGATGACGGCCTGGAACATTTGGCGGACAAATCCCCGCCGGGCGGTGACGGATTCGACTGCGTGCTTCGCCACATCGCGCGCGCCGCGGAGTTTGATTTTCCCACCTTCGAAGGTTTCGAACTCCGACTCGGAAATAATCGGCTGCTCATTCTCGCTGAGCCGGAAGCGACCTACGGCGTCGAAATTCTCCAGTGAGAATCCTAATGGATTGATCGTCTCGTGGCAGGTCATGCAGGAGGTGTTCTGGGTCATCCGCGCGACCTTTTCCCGGGTGCTGAGCTTGGGATCGAAGTGATCGTCATTGAACTCGATGGCTTCTGGCGGCGGCTTGAGAATGCCGCCTAACAAATTGCGGGTGACGAACACTCCACGGTGGATCGGCGAGGTCTGGTTGTGGTGGGCGAGCCGCGCGAGCAGGTAGGGATGCGTCACCACGCCGGAGCGCACGGCGGGATCCAAGGCGGCAAGCTCGAATCCGCCGCCTTCGGGTGTGGGCACGCCGTAGAATTTTGCGAGTCGTTCATTGAGTAACAGATAGTCCGCCTGCATCAGCTCGCGGTAGTCGGAGGCCTCGCTCCACACGACTCTCTCGACGAATAACTCCAGCGACCGCCGCAGGTCGGCAACCAGCGCGGCATCGAAGCCGGGAAACAATTCCGCTTCTTTCCGCAAGTCGGTTTCCAAGTCGAGCTTGAGCCAGCGCTCGAAAAATCCGCCTAACTTCGCCTTCGCCCGTGGGTCGGCCATCAGTCGCCGCGCTTGGGTGGAGACTTGCTCTTTCGTCCGCAGTTTGCCCAAGCGAGCGGCCTCTATCAGCTCCGCATCCGGCAGGGAATCCCACGCACTTAGCGCCAGTCGCGTGGCCACGGTGTAGTCGTCCTTCGTCGCGCCGAGTTCTGGATAGAGAAACCGGGGCGACTGGAGAATCAGGATCACGGCGCGCTTCACGGCTGGATCGGTGGCGATGCCCTCGGTGAAAATAGAGTCCACGTATTTCCGCCGCAGCTCGTCATCGAGCGGGCGACGGAAGGCTCGGCTGGCGAAGTCTTCGACAAATTTCCGGAGACCCTCGGGGGTTTCCTCCTTCACTCCTTGCAACCACGAGAGCCTACCGACGACTTGATTCGAGGTCTCGATTGCCGCTGCGGTGACGGCTTCTTGCCAGCCTTTGGAAATCCCACTGCCGCGCTCGTAGCCCTCGCTCGCGTCGTCCGGCGGGAACGCGGTGTTCACCACCGCGACGTGCGCTGCGGGCGCGGGCGAGAGATGCGGCGTCCCTAACACTTGCCACTCGCCACGCGGGATTTTCCATTCCAGACGGACCATTCCGCGCGGTTCTTTGAATTTAAAATAATCGAAGCGGATCGGGTAGGCCCGCCCGCCGAGGAGGAACATCCGGGCCTTCGCCTCGCGCACTTCGCCGCCCGAACTGACCCATGCGTCGATGAAGGCGGGCTGACGTTTCCCGCCGCTGTCGTCACGGCGGTTGCCGTCGCCGTCATGCCGCTCGCCATTGAGATACAGGCGCGCGCCGTTCGGAGTGCTCACGCGAAATTCATACCAACCAGTCGCCGGGGCCAGCAGCGAGCCTTCCCAGTCGATGGAAAACTGTTCGTCGCCGATCCCCTCGCCGGGCGACTTTCCGCCGAAATCGAAGTCGAGCCGCGTGTCTTGCCGCTCAAATGCCTGCTTCGACTTCTTGTTCATCCCGTCGGATTCGAAGTAGCGCGCCTTCAGTCCGCTGCCCTCGCCGGGCGGCGTGATTTTGCCGAAGCTGCCGATGAGATCCGCCACTGATTCGCGGAACTGCCGGTTCGTCAGACGGGAAAATGCCATCTTCGGCACCGGCTGATTTTTCGCCCGCGCTTCCGGGGAGTAAAACGCACCCATGATGTATTCCGCGACCCGTTGCGACTCGTCGGCATTGAGCAAATCCGGATCGTCCTCTGGCATTTTGCGGTCGATGTAGCGGGCGAGCGAAGGCAAGGCGCGGTCACCTTCGAGCGGGTCCTCGCATTCGTCGGGCACGCCCTGGCCCTTGTCGCCGTGGCATTCCGTGCAGTGTTTCGCGTAGATGGCCTCGCCGCTTTCCTGCGCCAAGGCCAAGCCCATTTGGCAGAGGGCGATGCAGAGGAAATGTTTTGAAACGGACATGGGAAACAATCAGGGAAGGCGGAGATTTCCCCGCCCTATACGCGTTGGGGGACGCGGTAGTTTCGCCCAATATTGGTTTTTCCCAAGTTGGAAAATCCGGCGGAAACCTATTGGGAGATCGGCCGGATTCGGCTAATCGTCCGCCATCCAAAGATCATGCGCACACCCAATCCTATCATCCCGGGCATTTTTCTAATCGCAGGCCAACTGACCTCCGCGGAGCCGATGAGCATCCGCTACCCGGAAATCCGCAAGGACTCCGCGGTCGTGGATGCTTATCACGGAACCGAAGTCAAAGATCCCTACCGCTGGCTGGAGGATGACAATTCGCCGGAAACTAAAGCCTGGGTAGCCGCCGAGAATGCGGTGACGCAGGGATTCTTGAAAGCGATCCCGCAACGCGACGCGATCCGCGAGCGGTTGAAAAAACTGTGGAACTTCGAGCGGGTCGGCCTGCCGGATGAAGAGGGCGGACGGTGGTTTTTCACGAAGAATTCCGGCCTGCAAAATCAGGCGGTGCTGTATGTGGCGGATGCGTTGGATGCGGAACCTAGGGTCCTGCTCGATCCTAACGCAATGTCGAAGGACGGCACGATTTCCCTCGCCCAATACAAGCCGAGCGACGATGGCAAGTTGCTGGCTTATGCGACCTCAGGTGGTGGCAGCGATTGGCTGGAAATCCGGGTGCGCGACATCGCGACCGGCAAGGATCTGGCCGACCAGTTGAAGTGGGTGAAATTCAGCGGCATGTCGTGGGCGAAGGACAGCAGCGGATTTTACTACAGCCGCTACGACGCCCCCAAGGAAGGTACGGCGCTGACGCAGAAGAACGAATTTCAGAAATTGTATTTCCACCGCATCGGGAAGCCGCAGGAAGAGGATGCGCTGGTGTACTAGCGGAAGGATCAGCCGCAGTGGGGGATCGGCGGCAGCGTGACGGAAGACGACGCTTATCTCATCCTGCATATCTGGCAGGGTAGCGACCGGAAAAACCGGGTATTCTACAAGTCGCTGGCCGCGCCGGAGGCCGAGGTGGTGCAACTGCTGCCGGACGCGGACGCGGAATACAACTTTCTCGGGAACAATGGGCCGGTGTTCTATTTCACGACCGATCTGGATGCGCCAAGACACCGCGTGATCTCGATCGATACGAAAAACCCGGAACGAAAAAATTGGCGGGAAATCATTCCGCAAGCGGAAGAGCCGCTGGACGACGTGAGCAAGGTCGGTGGAAGACTCGTCGCGACTTACATGAAGGATGCGCGCAGCCGGGTGGTGCGTTTCGATGCCGATGGGAAGAACCCGCAGGAGTTGGAGCTGCCGGGAATCGGCACGGTCGGCGGTTTCGAGGGGAAGGAAAGGGACACGAAGGTGTTCTACAGCTTCACCAGCTTCACGAATCCCGGTGCGATCTATCGATTGGATCTGGCTTCGGGCGCGAGCACGCTGTGGAAGAAGCTGGAAGTCGGATTCGCCGGCGCGGACTACGTGACCGAGCAGGTTTTCTATCCGAGCAAGGACGGCACCAAGATCCCGATGTTCATCGTCCACCGCAAGGACGTGCCGATGGATGGCTCTAACCGGACGCTCCTCTACGGCTACGGTGGTTTCCAAATCAACCAGCGGCCCGGCTTCTCGGTGCAACGCGCGGTTTGGCTGGAACGCGGCGGCATCCTCGCCGTGGCGAACCTTCGCGGCGGCGGCGAATATGGCCGCGAGTGGCACGATGCCGGCAGGATTTCAAAGAAGCAGAATGTCTTCGACGACTTCATCGCTGCGGCGGAAACGTTGATCCAAAAGGGCTACACGAAATCCGAAAACCTGGCGATCCAAGGCGGCAGCAATGGCGGGCTGCTCGTCGGTGCGTGCATGACGCAGCGGTCGGAGTTGTTCGGTGCCGCGCTGCCGGCGGTGGGCGTGATGGACATGCTGCGGTTCCAGAAATTCACGATCGGCTGGGCGTGGGAGAAGGAATACGGCAGCTCCGACAAAGCGGATGAGTTTCCCCTGCTGCTGAAATACTCGCCCTATCACGCGCTGAAACCCGGCACCCGCTACACGGCCACGCTGGTGACCACGGCGGATCACGATGACCGGGTGGTGCCGGCGCACAGCTTCAAGTTCGCGGCGCGCTTGCAGGAATGTCAGGCCAAGGACGGCCCGCCGGTGCTGATCCGCGTGGAAACGAGCGCGGGCCACGGGGCTGGCACTTCACTGTCGAAGGTCATCGAACGGACGGCGGATGAATGGGCGTTTCTGGAAGCGGCGCTGCCGGGGAAATGAAATCCTCGCGCGGAAGAGGTTTCGTCCACGCTTGAGCGGGACGAAACCAAGAGGCGAAATGAATTTCGCGGTCCGTTAGAAGCGCGTCACGGCTCGGTGACGCGGAAGCGGAAGAACTGCTTGCCGCAGGCTTTCCCGGCAAGGGATGCTCAGCGCAGCAGATTCCACGCGGTCACCAGCGCCTTGAGTCCGGCCATTTCGATGGACGGATCCACGCCAGCGCCCCATAACAGGCGGCCGTCGTCGTGTTGGAGTTGGACGTAGGAGGCGGCGCTGGCATCCGAGCCGCCGCGGACGGCGTGGGAACGATAGTCGGTGACTTTGAAGTCCTTGAGGCCAGAATTTTCCAGCGCGTGGACGAATGCATTGATCGGGCCGTTGCCGAAGCCTTCGATGGCCTGTTTCACCCCGTCAGTTAGAATGCTGGCTTTGCACTGGACCATCCCGCGCTCGCCGGTTTGGTGGATGAGTTCGTAGTCGATCACGTCGAGCGGGATGGCGATGTTTACAAACTCTTCGAAGAACGCCTCGCGGATCTCGTCGGTGGTGAGTTCGCGGCCGTGTTCGTCGGCGAGGTCGTAGATGCGCTTGCCGACTTGCGGGTGCATCGACTTGGGCAAATCGAAGCCATGCTCGCGGTCGAGCACGTAGGCGACACCGCCTTTTCCCGATTGGGAATTGATGCGGATGATCGCCTCATACGAGCGACCGATGTCCTGCGGATCGATCGTTAGATACGGCACGCCCCACGGGATGTTAGGATCGAGTTCGGTTTCCTTCGCGCGGCGGTCGAGGCCTTTCTTGATCGCGTCCTGATGGGAGCCGGAAAACGCGGTGAATACCAGCTCGCCGGCATACGGTTGACGCTCGGACACGCTCAAGCGAGTCACCCGTTCGTAAACCGTGCGGATCGATTGCAGGTCGGAAAAATCCAGTCCCGTCGCGACGCCGTGGCTGTTCAAGTTCAGCGCGAGGGTGACGATGTCGAGATTTCCGGTGCGTTCGCCGTTGCCGAATAACGTGCCTTCCACGCGATCCGCGCCAGCCATCAGGCCCAATTCGGTGGCGGCCACGCCGGTGCCGCGGTCGTTGTGGGTGTGCAGCGAGACGATGAGTGAATCGCGTTTTTCCAAGTTCCGGCACATCCACTCGATCATGTCGGCGTGGATGTTAGGCGTGGTCCACTGGACGGTGTCCGGCAGGTTGACGATCATTTTCCGATCAGGCGCCGGCTGCCAGACGGCGGTCACCGCGTTGCAACATTCCAGCGAGAAATCCAGCTCCGTGTCTGAAAACGACTCGGGCGAGTATTGCAGAACTACCTCGGTGCGCGGGACGCTCGGCACGAGTTGTTTCACCAAGGTCGCACCGTCGATGGCGATCTGCTTGATCGACTCGCGCGACGCATCGCCGAAGGTGACCCGCCGCTGGAGTGGTGAGGTCGAGTTGTAAATGTGGACGATGGCCCGCTTCGCGCCGTCGATGGCCTCGAAGGTCCGGCGGATGAGCGCCTCGCGGGTCTGGACTAACACTTGGATTGTCACGTCTTCCGGGATCCGGTTTTCATCGATCAAGCGGCGTAGGAAATTGAACTCCGTGTCTGCGGCGGATGGGAAGCCGACCTCGATCTGCTTGAAACCAACGCGCACTAACAAGTCGAAGAATTCTAACTTTTCCTCAATCGACATCGGCTGCGGCAACGCCTGATTGCCATCGCGGAGATCCACCGAGCACCATTGCGGAGCGTGAGTCAACGTCTGGTCCGGCCAAGTGCGATCAGGCAAGCTGACCGCCGGAAAAGGTCGGTATTTCGAGAGAGAGGTCGGGTGCATTTTTGAAAATTGGAGCGAGGTGAGAGAAAAATGGCTGCGCCTCAAGATGGGCGGGCCGGTGAACAAAAGTGAAGGAAAGAATCAGTCAACGGGCGGCCAACCCTAGGAGAAGGGGGCGCAGCGGGGTTCCGTCGAGGAGCAAGTTCACGGCAGCGAAGCTAGGAAATTTCCCGCGTGGGTCAACCGCGAAGATGCGGGTTTCTGGAGCGGGTTCTACGCTAGGGATGTTTGACGAGATGAATCGTAGAATTGACCACTGATTTCACTGATTGAACTGATTTGAAGAGGGCAAATTCTGCCAGAACTCGCCCGCCTGAAGGATTCTTAATCTCTTAATCAGTGCAATCAGTGGTTAAATAACTCCCATCTTAGTGGTGTGAGAAATCTACTAGCAGACGCCCGGCTTTTGGTTTGCTTTCTGCGCGATTTCAGCGAGACACACGCAACGCAAATTATGAAACTTCCCTCGCTCGTAGCCGCTGTTGTCATTTCCACCTTCGCCCCTGCTTTCGCCATTACGGATGCGGACATCACTCCCGCCGCTCTCGCGGGCAAGACGCTGACTTTCACGATTGAAACCGCTGGCGCGGGCTTCGCAGATACTGGCACATGGACCGGCACTTTTGGAGATCCGGCATTCACCGTCACCAAGCTCACCGGCAACACGGTGAACATCACCACCACTCACTCCACCACGTTAGACGGCTTCACCATCGTCACGCTACCGCAATACCTCGCTGGTTCCGGCACCACCACCATCACGCTTTTCACCGCTGATGGCATCGGGAGATATGAGATGAACTTCTCCCCAGTGGACGCCGCCTATCAGATCGGCTCTTTCACCATCGGTGCGCCGGTGGTGAAGAAGGCTCCGGAAATCAACGTCGCGGAAGTGGGCGCTCAATTGACCGACGGAAAGTCCAAGGTCTTCATCCCAGTGCGCAAAGTCGGCCAGGTCAGCAACGTGGTGAAACTTGTGATTAAAAACAGCGGCACTGCCAAGCTGACCGGACTGGGCGTAGCTCTAACCGGGGCGGACCGCGCAAAGTTCAAAGTTAGCGCGCCAGCGAAACTCAGTCTAGCCCCGGGTGAGAGCACCTCCTTGAAGGTCACTTACACAGCCACTGCCAAGACAGTTGTGAGTGCTGGACTTCGCATTTCTAGCAACGACAAGGACGAGAATCTGAGGCGGACCCGAAAGTTCGACCACGGAGGGGCTAAACTAAGCTGGTGTGGCGGGGTGCGGGAAAGAGATAGGAGATTATGGATTGGGGATCAAGG
>JAYTLO010000390.1:0-3055 GCA_043729385.1 Akkermansiaceae bacterium | reverse complement strand
CCGCCGGTTTTGAAGTCGGCGACATGGCCCGCCGTCAGCACCCAGCGGTCGGATAGCAACACGCCCGAACCGCTGAAGCCCGAACCGGTGACCCTGCCGACCATCGGATAGAGCGCCGCCTCGTCCCGGTACATCTGCGCCGTCATCAGCGGATTATCCGCAGGGTCAATGATTGTCGCTGCCTGCGCCTGGCAAAGCGCCGCAATCGTGCCAATCAGGGGGAGAAAAATACGGGCAGAAATCGTGATCACTAACAAGCCTTACCCACGGCTCATCGGGTCGATCAAGAAGATTCAAGTGCCAGCCTGGTCACTGCGAAAAAGCAGGAACGAAGACGAGTCCGGAGGTTTTTGAAACTGGGCTTGGTTCGCCGCCGTTTCGGGTGCCGACTAAGAGCACAGTCCAATTTATCGCTTGCGAACAATCTTCTTTTGGCCAGCTTTTCGCAGTGATCTGCTGGAAGTTAAACCAAAGAAATCAACAATGAATCTCATCGGTGTACTGGCGGTTGTCACAAGTGTCGTGGCGTTTGGATTCACCCACTGGAAGCTTTGCCAAAAGCCCCTTTTGACGCGTTCTGTTACATTTGGGGTTTTGGCAATTCTGTCGATACCAGCGCTTCTATCCACTATCTACTATTTTCATGTTCTGCCTGAGGTGGCTTGGTTTTACACCATGCGCTCATGGAGGGGATCTGAATTTCTTGTCATCTTTCTGGGCGCAGCCGGAGGGGCTGCCGCAGCACTGCTCCCGCGATGGTTGGTGGTGTTTCCGCTGTTTGGTTCCATCTGTCTCGCCGTTGTCCCTTACTTGAAGCCTGTGATCAATCCGCTGGATTTGAGTTCACTCAACGAGGAATGGGATGGAGACGCCTGCTTGCAATCCACCTCTTCGACCTGTGGCCCGGCTAGCACGGCCAGCATCCTTAGAAATCTTGGAGTGAATTCCTCGGAGAGCGAAATCGCGCGCGCGGCATTCACCTCTGCCAGCGGGACGGAGGCTTGGTATTTGGCTCGCTATGTCCGCAGCCGTGGGCTTGGTGCCCGATTCAATTTCAATCCGACATTTTCAACCTCCGCCGGATTTCCCGCCATGATAGGCGTGCGCGTTGGCGGATACGGACACTTTATTGCCGTCTTGGATGTCCGCGGGGATCAGGTGACCTACGTGGATCCATTGAGTGGAAATTCGCGCCTGCCGACTTCTGAATTTCTGCGGCGCTATGAGTTCACGGGATTTCACATGGTCGTTTCCAAGACTTAGTGGACGACGAAGATCCGTCACCTCTTCCCCTTCGGCGTTTTTAAAAACGCCTCCACCTCCCCAACTGGCCGAGTGTTGAAAACATCCTGTTTCCTCAGCCAGCCTTTTCTAGCAAGCCGGACACCCAGTCCTAGATGATGAAGTCCCATGGTCGAGTGTGCGTCGGGATTGATGGAGCAGAGGACACCCTTGTCGCGGGCGCGTTTCCACCAGCGCCAATCCATGTCGAGGCGCTGCGGGCTGCAGTTCAGCTCGATGATGGTGCGGGTCTCGGCGGCGCAGTCGATGACCATGGCGTGGTTGACTGCGTAGGGCTCGCGCTTGAGGAGCAGCCGGCCGGTGACGTGGCCTAACATGGTGACGTGCTCGTTCTCCATGGCGCGGCAGATCCGCCGGGTCATTTCCTCCTCGGTTAGGGTGAACGACGCGTGGACGGAGGCGACGCAGTAGTCGAGCCGGGCGAGGAGCGCGTCCTCGAAATCGAGGCTGCCGTCCTTGAGGATATCGACCTCGGTGCCGGCGAAGAGGCGGAAGTTTTCGTAGCCGGCATTGAGTTTGGCGATGGCCTCGATCTGGGCTAACAACCGGGTTTCATCGAGGCCGTTGGCTTGGAACGAGGCTTTCGAGTGGTCGGCGATGCCGAGGTATTGGAGGCCGAGGTCCATCGCTTCGTCGGCCATGGCTTCGAGCGGGTCGAGGCCGTCGGAGGCGTTGGTGTGGTTGTGGAAGGTGCCGCGGAGTTGGGTGAGTTCGACGAGTTTCGGCAAGGTGTGATCGGCGGCGGCTTCGATTTCGCCGCGGTTCTCGCGGATTTCCGGCGGGATGAAATCGAGGCCGAGCGCGCGGTAGATGTCGGCTTCCTCGTTGACTTCGAAGCTGGCGGCGGTTTCCCCGGTGAAGCCGTATTCGTTCAGCGACAGCCCTTGTTTGAGCGCGAGCGAACGGATGGCGACGTTGTGTTCCTTGGAGCCGGTGAAGTATTGGAGGGCGAAGGGGAACTGGGCGTTAGAGACGGCGCGGAGGTCGCACTGCAGGCCGTTTTTCAAGCGGACGGATGCCTTGGTGTCGCCGCAGGCAATGATCGAGGCGACCTGCGGCAGCGTGGTGAAATCCTCGCAGACGAGCGCCGGTTCCTTGGTGGCGACGAGGAAATCGAGGTCATGCACGGTCTCCTTGGCGCGGCGGAATGATCCGGCGTAAGTCACCCGCGAGATTTCCGGGTGGAGCCGGAGGAGACCGGTGATTTCCTCCACCAGCGGGGTGATGCCACCTAGCAGGAAGCTGTCGGCGAAAGTTTCACGCAGGGCGATGGCTTCCAAGATCTTGTTCTGGGTCTTCGCGCCGAAGCCGGGGAGACTGGCGACTTTCCCGGCGTCGCAAGCTGCCTTGAGATCGGCGACGGAGCTGATAGCGAGCGCTTCGTAGAGGGCTTTGACTTTTTTCGGGCCGAGGCCTTGGAGATCGAACAACTCGAACAGCCCGGCGGGAAACTCGGCGCGCAGCTTTTCATAAAACTCCAGCTTCCCGGTGCTGGCGAGTTCGTGAAGCTTGTCGCGCAAGGCCTCGCCGATGCCCTTGATGCCGGTGAGTTGGTTTTTCTCCGCGAGCTCGACGATCTCACCATCGTAATTTCTAACGGTTTCCGCGCCCTGGCGGTAGGCGCGGATCTTGAAGGGGTTCTCGTCTTTCAGCTCTAGCAGCAAGGCGATTTCTTCGAGGACTTCGGCTAGGTTCTCGCGGGTCATGGTGAAATCTTTCCCCCAAAACTCGGGTGGTCAACTTTCGACTGCGG
>JAYTLO010000389.1:0-11550 GCA_043729385.1 Akkermansiaceae bacterium | reverse complement strand
CTCGCCGATCTGCTAGAGCGCGAGTGGAAGCTCAAGCTCGGCGAGATCGGCGACGATCTATCGGGCGCGGCGGCCTACGCCACCATTCACAAGGCGCTTCTAGCAGGTGTGCCGCGGCAGTTCGGCGTTTGGGACCGCGAGTCGAAGTCCTACCGCAGCGCGAACGGCGGATTCTTCGCGGTGTTTCCCGGCTCTGGCCTGTTTTCCCTGCCGAAACGCTTCGAGTGGGTGATGGGCATGGAGTTGGTAGAAACCTCGCGGCTGTGGGCGCGGCGAGTTGCTAGAATCGATCCCGCATGGGTCGAGCATGTCGCGCCACACCTGTGCAAGAGCAAGTATGGCGAGGCGCATTGGGACGAAACCCAAGGCGCGGTCTATGGCAAAGAAACCGTGATTTGTGGCGGCCTGTCCGTCGTCGCCGGACGCCGCGTGCACTACGGACGCGTCGATCCAAAGGCTGCTAGAGGGATTTTTCTGCGGGAAGGAATCATCGGTAACGGCCTGCGGAAGCGCTGCAAATTTCTCGATCACATCACCGAGATGCGGACGGAGATCGAGGCCATCGAGCAGAAACTCCGCCGACCCGGCGGGCTGTGGAGCGACGAGGCGGTGCTGCGCTTTTACGAGGACCGCATCCCTGAGAATATCAACACCGCGGCTACGTTTCACAAGTGGCTGGAGACCCAGGAGGATGTCTTGATGTTAGGGGTGGGCGATGTGGTGGATGAGGATTTGGAATACCTCGGTCTCGATGCATTCCCCGACACTCTAACACACGGCGGCGCGGAATATTCGCTCTACTATCATGCCAAGCAGGGCGAGCGCGACGACGGCGTCACGCTCGGTGTCCACGTCGATCAATTGCCAAAACTGCCTGACTGGTTGCCCGGCTGGGGAGTCGATGGCAACCTCCGCGAGCGGGCGGAAATTTTGCTGCGTTCATTGCCGAAAGACTACCGCCGCATTTGTCAGCCGATCGGTCCCACGGCTGAAAGCTTCGCGGAGCTGTGGAGCTTCGCGCCCAAGGATCGGTCGATCTATCAGGCTCTATCCGAGCACGTGAAGGATCGCAATGGAGCCTACGTGCCGGTGGCAGAATTCGATCTTAGTAAGCTCCCGCCCGAACTGGTCACTAAGATCTGGGTCTGCGATGACGACGCGGAAGAAATCGCGATGGGCGACGACGTGGCCGTGCTGAAACTCCAGCTGGCCGACCGCATGAGAGTGCGATTCGAAGCCGCCGCGAATGCCGATGTGGAGCGCAAGGGCATCAGCACTTGGGATGGCGAAAGCCTGCCGGAACTCGTCATGACTCCCGGCGGTGCGGCCTATCCAGCGTTGGTGGATGAGGGGAAATCGGTGGGTGTTAGAGCGTTTACCAGCGCCGCGCTCGCTGCGGATTCCCACCGCGCCGGGGGAGCACGTTTGCTATGGCTCGCCCACCCGGATCAGGTGAGTTACCTCAAGAAAAATTTCCCGTTAGGAATGATGGCGAAGGTGGAGCTACCACGCCTCGGAGTGGGTGGCACATCGCTGGACAGGCTTATCCTGTTAGCGGCTGAGGGTGCGGCGGGCGGAGTTTTCCCGCGCTCTCCCAATGAATTCAGTGTCCTGAAAGAGCAGGCGAGGGGACGCTGGTATGACGCCGCCGCCGTCATCGGCAAGTCGCTGGACGAGATCTTCGATATTCTGCCGGAGATCCAGCGCTGGGTAGCCGCCAACCGCGGCGATCGCAACCTCGGCGAGATCGCGGAGGATATCGAAGAGCAACTCGCGTGGCTGTTCCGCAAGGATTTCGCGTGGCGGGCGGGCTTCGTAAATCTCCGCGAATACCCGCGCCGCTTACGCGCGATCCGTTCCCGGTTAGGGCGGCTGTCGTCGTTGCCCATCGTCAAGGATTTGGAAAAGATGGACCGTTTCCACCGCCTGTGGCAGCCGTGGTTCCAACTGCAAACTGCGGAACCAGATGATCCCGCACTGTGGCCGGCGGGCTGGGCGTTGGAGGAATATCGGATCTCGCTTTTCGCGCCGGATATCCCGTTGTTAGGAAAGGTCTCGGAGAAGAGGATTGAGGCGATGTTTAATTTGGATCCCACTCGGCGATAATCACGTCAAGTTGGGCAACCAACTCTCCGGCTTTGTTGCTCAGGACGTCCCAAAGGATCTCGGCGTCGATGCCATCATACCCGTGAATCAACCAATTCCTCATGCCGATCATTTGTCTCCAAGGCACCTCTGGCGACGCGTCCCGCACCTCTTCGGGCAAACGCGTGGCTGCTTCACCGATCAGCTCCGCCACCCGTTCCGCATGGCGGCGGAAGCCGAGGTCGTTGTTCAAATCATCCAGCTGCCGGTCCGCTGCTAGATCGCGAGCTTCTATGGAAAACTCGCGCATTTGTTGGAGTGTTTCCAATGGATCACGCGTCGCCATAGAGTAATTTTGCCACTTTAAGAACTTCCGGCAATTGCCGGCCAAGCATGGGAGGTGTGTTCAAATCGACCCGGCGTCCGAACAAGCCCGACAATTCTTCGGCAATCAGGAAGTGGTTTAAGCCCGGATGCTTTCCCGCTTGATACTCGACTAGCAAATCCACATCGCTATGCGCGGGGTCGAAATCCTCTCGTGCCGCAGAACCAAACAAACGCAGGCGCGAGATTCCATGGGCCTTGCAAAAGGCCTCTACGCTTCCGGGAGATGGAATTACGGCCAAACTCATGCCAAACCTTGTCAGCCTCTGGGTGATGGATCAATTCCTGAAATCAATCTTTCTGCCGACTGTGGCGAGGCTCTAACGGTACGAAGGGAGGAGACCTCCCTTCCCCCTATTCCACGCCGCTCAATCCTGCAACTCGCGGACCCAGACGTTGCGGAAGCGGACGGGATTGCCGTGATCTTGGAACGCGATGGGGAGCTTGTCGGGGTGGGCCTTGTATTCGGACGCGGCGTGCGAACCCATCCAGCCAGTGCCACCGCTGAGGATGACGTGGTCTTGGACTAACACCCCATTGTGCAAGACGGTGAAGGTCGCGCGGCGGGTGACTTTACCGGCTGAGTCGAAGAGCGGGCGGTGGAAAATGATATCATAACTCTGCCACTCACCGGGCTTGCGGCTGGCGTTGACCAAGGGCTTTTTCCGACCATACAGAGCACTGGCTTGGCCGTCGGCGTAAGTGATATTTTCATAGCTATCGAGCACCTGCACTTCATAGGTGTTCATGAGGAAAACGCCGCTGTTGCCGCGTCCTTGGCCTTCGCCTTCCGGTTTGGCCGGTGAGGCCCACTCGACATGAAGCTGGCAGGAGCCGAAGGTTTGTTTGGTTTGGATATAGCCAGCGGATTTCACAGATTCAAGTGCGCCATCCACCACTTTCCAGCCGCTGGGAGCGCCTTTGGTATCGGTCCAGTTTTTGGTTAGTGTGGTTTCACTGCCATCGAAAAGTACCGTCGCATCAGAAGGCGGAGCAAAAAATCCGGCGGGTGAACCTGGGGTGACGACGGTCGGAGTTAGCTGTTTGGTCACATCAGTTTCGTGGACCTTGATGCCGTCGATATACATATAGAGAACGTCTTTACCATCGGCGCCTTTTTTCGTTTCGGTGGTGATGACGGGTTTGCTCAAGTCTTCCTGACCGAGACTGGTAAGTGTGGAGGTGGTCATAGCGAGGGCGGCTAGTGCCAAGGTGTAGCGGTTAGTGATGTGGGTTCTCATAGTCGTGGCGGTAGGATTGATGGAGACGGCGCGGACGTCAACAATTTCGCTTGCTCGGAGTGCGCGATAATAAACCGCGCCTTGTTCGCTGAAGTTTGATTGGCTCTCAGTCATGCAGACGCTGGCAGCAAGTGACTGGCCCCGGTTGATCCGGCCGGGGAGCCGCGTGTTTCTCGGGGGTGGTGCTTCGGTGCCGTTTGCGTTGGTGCGCTCGATGTTAGAAATGGCGGGTAGTTTCAAGGATGTGGAGTTAGTTCACATCCTTGGATTGGGTGAAACGCCGTGGATCGACCCGCGCTACGAGCAGGTGCTGCGGACCAACTCATTTTATCTAACTCCCACGCTGCGTGAGGCTGTCGAGCGCGGGCAGGCGGACTACACGCCGTGCGCGATGTTTGAGGTGGGCTCGCTTTTTAAGAACGGACCGCTGCCACTCGATGTGGCGCTCATCCAAGTGAGTCCGCCGGATGCGGATGGCTGGTGCTCGCTGGGGGTGAGTGTGGATGTGGTGAAATCCGCCGCCCGATGCGCCCGCACGGTGATCGCCCAGATCAACCCGCGGATGCCGAGGACGGGTGGCGATAGCCTGATTTCTATCAGACAAATTGACTGGTGCATGGAGTGCTCCGCCGCGCTGCCAGAAGCTGCGGCGGGGATTTTCGACGAGCGACACGAGCGCATCGGCCACTACGCGGCGCAGCTCGTGGAGGATGGCTCGACGATCCAGTGCGGCCTTGGAAATAGCCCGGAAGCTGTCGTGCGGGCCTTGCGGAAACATCGTCACCTCGGGATTCACAGCGGCATGTTTAACGACGCGCTGATGGAGCTGGTGCGCTGCGGCGCGGTTGATCATTCGCAGAAAAACTATCGCCCGGGCAAGATCATCGCCAGCCATGTGTTAGGCAGTCGCAAGCTTTACAAATTCGTCGATGGAAACCCGGACCTGGAACTTCACCCAAGCGACTGGGTGAACGACCCGCAGCGGATCGCGCGCAACCGGCGGATGGTCGCGATCAATGGGGCACGGGAGATCGACCTAACGGGGCAGGTCGTTAGAGACTCCAGCGGGCATCGGTTTTATGGCGGGATCGGCGCTTTGCAGGACTTCATCCGCGGCGCGGGGCGGAGCAAAGGCGGCTGCCCGATCATCGCTCTAACATCCACTGCCGGTGACGGAGGGCGCTCGCGGATCGTCGCCGGGCTGGAGTCCGGCAGCGGTGTCTGCACCGGCCGCGGGGACGTCCATCATGTGGTCACGGAGTACGGCGTGGCGAGCCTCCACGGCCGCAGCATCCGGGAGCGGGTGGTGCGGCTGGTGGAAATCGCCCACCCGGATCACCGGGAGGAATTGTTAGCGGGTGCTCACGAGCGTGGCTGGTTGCCCAAGTTTTTCACGATGCCCGGCTCGGGCAAGTCGGCAGACGATGTGGCTTCGTCGTGGGTGCAGTTCGCAGCGTCCAAGTTGTTTTTACGGCCACTGCATCCCAGCGACATGCGGGCGTTGCAGGAATTTTTCTACTCGCACGATGAGGAAACGGTCCGCCTCCGCTATGGATATTTGCGCGATAAGATGACCGGCGAGTCCGCCTACAAGCTCGCGGCGGTGGATCTCACGAAGGATCTCGCACTGGGGATTTTCGCGGAGCGGGAACTCCGCGCGATTGGCCGCTACTATCTGGATGACGGTGGGAAATCGGCGGAAGTCGCATTCATCGTGCATGAGTCTAACCGCCACGCGGGCATCGCCGGATTTCTGCTAGGAGAGCTGGCCGTGATCGCCAAGCGCCGTGGGATCACGGAATTCTGGGCGAGCGTGATGCCGGACAACCGCGCGATGGCAGGATTATTTCTTGCCGCCGGTGCGGTGGAGTCAAAGTCTGCCGCAGGTGACGAGCGCGAATTCAGGATTTCCGTGGCACGGGTTTTGAAGGCGAGGAACCCATTTTTGAAGCGCAAGCAAATCAATCGAATCGACCGATGAGTGATCTAACTAAACCGGTGGGAGTTCACTATGACTCCTGTTACGAACGCCACGATACCGGCGCCGGTCACCCGGAGTCGGCGCACCGCTATCAGGTTTTGGAAACGGCGCTCGCCACCTTGCCGCCGGAGTTTGTTAGGCTGCCGGGCCGCCGGGCTTTGGTCTCGGAAATCCTGCTTGCCCACGATCACGACTACCACGACCTCGTCTATCGGGACACCGAGACCTTCTCGGATCGCCTACGCACGGGGGACACGGCGATCTGCGAGGAGAGCTACGACGTGGCGCGCGAAGCGACCGGCGCGGTGTTAGAGGCAGCGGATGCGGTGATGCGGGGTGAAATTTCCTCGGCGTTCTGCGCGGTGCGTCCGCCCGGCCACCATGCCACGGCCACGCGGGGGATGGGGTTTTGCATCTTCAATCATGTGGCCATCGCCGCGCGGTATCTCCAATCGCGGCATGGGCTGACGAAGATCGCCATCATCGACTGGGACGTCCATCACGGCAACGGGACTGAGGCGATTTTCATCAAGGATCCCACGGTGCTCTATGTTTCCCTGCACCAGGAAAACATCTACCCCTACACCGGCCCTGCGTCTGAGCGCGGGCAGGGAGCCGGTCGGGGATTTAACCTAAACATCCCGCTGGCGGCGGACTCGGACGGCAGCCTCGCCCTGCGAGAATGGGCGTCGCAGTTAGAACCGGCACTAGGTGATTTCCAGCCGGAGTTTCTGTTAATCTCCGCTGGCTTCGACGCGCGGTTAGATGATCCCATCGGCGGTCTCCGCTGGAATGATGAGACGTTCGCGGAAATGACCCGGCGCTGCGTGGCACTCGCGGATCGCTGGTGCGGCGGGAAAATCGTCGCGTCGCTCGAAGGGGGATACAACCCGCCAGGAGTGGCCTCGGCGGCGCTGGCTCACGTCCGGGCTTTGGGTGGGCCATCCTGAAAATGTGACAAAATTGTCGCTGATCATTGGAGTTTTCGACAAGACATCCGGCACGGCGGGTGCTAACTTTTCCCTGTCGCAAGACAAGGCGGTTCGACTGAGATGCCTTCGGGTTAATGGGTTTTTCCTAGAGGATGATCAGTCGGGCCGCCTCCCTTTTTAAAAAGGGGCATGGTGGTCTCGTCCATGCGCACGGAGAAGCCCTTCGCTCCCTTTAAAGACAAGCTTGGCAATCCACAATAGGGCGGTTATTCCCCCTCCTTAGCCCGATGAAAATCCAATCTGCAGTTGCCCACCTCGCGTTGTGTTTGATCCTCGTCACGCCTGCCAGCGCAGCCGAGCAGCCGTGGGTGAAGCTCTTCAACGGCAAAAATCTGGATGGCTGGACACCCAAGATCTGCGGCCACCCAGCGGCTGAAAACTTCGCCAACACGTTTCGGGTCGAGGACGGAATCATCAAGGCGTCCTACGATGGCTACGGAAAATTCGATAAGCAATTCGGCCACCTGTTTACCAATATCGCTTACTCCCACTACATTTTGCGGATGGAGTATCGGTTCAGCGGAAAAATGGTGGCCGACGCTCCGAGCTACGTGAACCTCAACAGTGGCGTGATGATCCACGCGCAGACCCCGCAAAGCATGGGGCTGAATCAGGGATTTCCGTGCAGCATGGAAGTCCAGTTTCTCGCGGATGAAGGCAAGGGCAAGCGCCCCACCGGCAACGTTTGCACCCCCGGCACCAATCTGGAAATGGACGGCAAGTTGGTGACTCAGCACATCATCGGCTCCAGCGCCCCGACATTTCCCGCTGAGGAATGGGTGAAGGTGGAGGTCGAAGTCCACGGCAGCGAGCAGGTCATCCACCGCATCAATGGCGTGGAAGTCCTGCGCTATCAGCGGCCGCAGCTCGATCCGCGCAACGACAACGCACCCGCCACGGACTTGTTAGTCGCTGGTGCGGACAAGATCCTCAACTACGGCCACATCGCTCTCCAAGCGGAAGGCCAGCCAGTCTGGTTTCGGAACATCGAGCTGAAATCCCTTGAGGCACCTTGATCGTGAATCTCGTGCTAGACCTGCGACCCGGTCGCGGCTCTACTCCCCTTTGCCATAACTCATGAGCCTTCTCTTTTTCAAGCGCCTGATCGCGAACCCAATCCGGGTCGGCTATCTCGTCCCCAGCTCCGGGTTTCTCACCCGCCAGACCGCCAAGCGGATCGACTTTTCCAAGCCGCGCGTCGTCATTGAACTCGGCCCCGGTGAGGGCTGCCACACCCGCCAAATTGTTCGGCGGATGAACGCCGAGTCCAAGTTGATCCTCATTGAGCTGGACGATCATTTCGCCGCTCATCTGGAAAAACAATTCGCCCACGACAAGCGAGTGACCGTGGTCCACACCGACGCGCTGCATCTGGTAGAGACCCTCGAAAAAATGGGAATCACCGATCCCGACTACATCGTTTCCGGCATTCCCTTTACCATCATGGATCGCGAGCTGCGGGAAAAACTGCTCTATAACATCGCGATCTCGATGGGGCCAGAAACCATCTTCATCACCTATCAGGTGTCGCTCCAGATTTCCGAGCACAAGCTATTCGACCTTTCCCGCAGCCAGCATTGCTTATTGAACGTCCCGCCGATCACGGTGATGGAATTGCGGAAATCTGCCGAAGCTTTGAAGGCCTGACGCTGCAAATTACGCGCTTGGACATTCGCGCTCGGCTGCGCTAGCACAGCCGCCGTGAATGCATGGTATCCGGCGGTGGAAGTGTTAAAGAGCTGTCTCAAGGCAGGCGTCGGTGAGTTCGTGGTGTGTGCTGGTGCCCGGAATGCGTCGATGCTAGAAGCGCTGGCCCGCGCCGAGGCTGCCGGGCTGGTCCGCGTCTGGCGGCATTTTGAGGAACGCGGAGCCGGGTTTTTCGCGCTTGGCCGGACCATGGAAACCGGGCGACCGTGCGCCGTCATCACCACCAGCGGCACTGCCGTGGCGGAGCTGCTGCCCGCTATCGTCGAGGGGCACTATCAGGGCCGGCCGCTAGTCGCCATCACCGCAGATCGCCCGGCGGAGTTCCGTGGGACCGGTGCCCCGCAAGCGATCGAGCAGCCAGGAATTTTCGGAAACTATGCTTGGCAGGGGAATTTCGCCGACTGGGATGGCAAGCAACCGCTCCATCTCAACGTGGAGTTCGAGGAAGAATTCGAGGCCGGTGATGAAAATTTCTCTGGGGAAGTTCTCGCGGATTTCCTGCCCGCCAAGGAGAAACTCGACGTCGCGGCGCTTGCCCGCTGGCTGCGCGAGGAGCACTCGAAAGGGTTAGTCGTCATCGTCGGCGGCCTAGAGCCGGACGAACGCGAGGATGTGTTTCATTTCTGCCAAGACCTCGGCGTGCCGCTGCTCGCCGAGGCTAACAGCGGACTGCGCGAGGCACTCCAGTCGCTCGCCATCCACGATGCCGACCGCGTTCTAAAATCCCGCCCACCCGGGAAAATCCTGCGCCTCGGCGAGGTGCCCAGCGGCCGCTTCTGGCGTGATCTTGAAAATTTACCGAACACCTCCGTCTGGTCCGTCTGCCGCAACGGCCTGCCGGGACTCGCCCGCGAATCCAAGGTGGTGCGTGGCCCGCTAGAACGCGTCATCGCCGCTCTCGGTCAGGCGGAATTCGCGGACGACGCGCTCGATTACCTCGCCGGAGCCGCCAGCCGCGCGGTGAAGATTGACGAATTGCTAGAAATTTATCCCGACAGCGAGCCTGCCTTGCTGCGCACACTTTCGCTCTACGCGTCCATCGGCAGTGGCGTGTTTCTCGGCAACAGCCTGCCCATCCGCGAGTGGAACCTCTTCGCCCAATGGACCCGCCCCGTGCCGTCGGTCCGCGCGAATCGCGGTGCAAATGGCATCGACGGCCAACTCAGCACCTGGCTCGGCTGGTCCGCCGATGTGAGCGAAAGCTGGGCCGTGGTCGGCGATCTAACGACCCTCTACGATCTAGCCGCGCCGTTTGTCCTCGGCCAAATCAACTGCCAAGGCCGCGTCCTCTCCGTCATCAACAACGGCGGCGGAAAAATCTTCGAGCGGCTCCCGCGGCTTCAGTCGATGTGCCCGCGCGCGATTGAGTGGATGACCAATCCGCAAAGTGCCGATTTCTCCGGCCTCGCCACCCTGTGGGCCATGGACCACCTGCGCATCCGCACCGCCGATGACTTCGACAAGCTCGAAGCCAGCGATAAAACGCTCATGTTAGAAATCATCCCCGACGCCGCCCAAACCACCGCCTTCTGGGCCGCGTGGGATCGCATGGCGGTCTGATTTCTCAGATCGAATCCAAGCTGCCATCGAATTTCATCCTTCTCCTTGCCAAGTCCGGCGAGGCCCGTTACGCATTCCCGCCTCAGCGCAAACGCGTTGGTCCCGTGGTCCAATGGATAGGACGATGGCCTCCGAAGCCGTAGGTAGTGGTTCGATTCCACTCGGGACCACTTGCTTATAAGTCGGCGTAAATCATTGGAAAGCAATGCGATCTGATGAAAATTGAGGATTTGAAGAAGAGCCTAGAGATGCCTCGGATTGTCACAAAATGCCCAGAAATGCCTCGAAATGACATGTCAAACCGTAACAATCCGTAACACGATTTCACAGGCCCACCGGCCACGAGGTTTCTAGCGATGATGTGATCGATGCCGACGACGAACCGAAGCCCCGACCATTGCACCAGGCTCGGCACCGGCAACGAGGTTTCTGGCGATGATGTGATCGATGCCGACGACGAACCGAAGCCCCGACCATTGCACCAGGCTCGGCACCGGCCACGAGGTTTCTAGCGATGATGTGATCGATGCCGACGAAAAGTCCCCCGAAAGACCTAGAAAGGCCATCCCTGAAAAAAAACACCATCGCGCAAATCCTTATTCTAAAAGGATCAGTGGCCTTTCAGGGGTTTTTCTCGCCGGATTGCCCCTGCCCCTGCCATACGCGGCAGTCTGTCCCCCTCTCAAGAGCATAGCTCTCCCCCCTTTCATACTTTTAATAAGAAACACCAAAAGGCCACTAACCTTGTATCCACAAGGGTTCAAAGATGGTCTTGTCATTTCGAGAAAGGTCTTTTGCCCTCATTCAAAGCCGGTCGAGTGCAGCAAACTGCGGAATCCGGGAGAATCGGGACAGATCCCGGCGGAGACCATTGATCGAAGGTGCACCCGCGGTGAAATTTCGGCGGTGCTAAGGTGCAAAATTGAAAAAAGGGTGCAAGAAGTGCGAAGGGTGGGGGCTTGGGTACCTCAGAGGAAAAGCGATCATCTAATAGATTCCTTTTTCCCCAGGTGAGCGGCACGAGTGACCGGTGCCGCTCCGCTCTGGCCTTCTGGCGTTCTCGGCATCCTCTTAAATACAGGGGCACGGGGAAGCAGCGAGACACCGGTATTGCCAGGTGCGGAGCGCATCGAACTGGCGACGGCGCACGGGATCTCAGGCGCGATGCGCGGTCGTCAGGATCGCAAGCGAGAGTGCTGGCTGTTGATCAGGTGCGGAGCGCGGCGAACTGGGAACGGTGAAGAGATCTCAGGCGCTTCGCGCGGTCGTCAGGATCGCAAGCGGGATACCGACGTTGACCAGGTGCGGAGCGCATCGAACTGGCGACGGCGCACGGGATCTCAGGCGCGATGCGCGGCCCTCAGGGTCGCAAGCGAGACACCGACGTTGACCAAGTGCGGAGCGCATCGAACTGGCGACGGTGCACGGGATCTCAGGCGCGATGCGCGGCCCTCAGGATCGCAAGCGGGAGTGCTGGCTGTTGATCAGGTGCGGAGCGCGGCGAACTGGGAACGGTGAAGAGATCTCAGGCGCTTCGCGCGGCCCTCAGGATCGCAAGCGAGACACCGGTATTGCCAGGTGCGGAGCGCATCGAACTGGC
>JAYTLO010000388.1:0-1241 GCA_043729385.1 Akkermansiaceae bacterium | reverse complement strand
TTTCCGTCCGCTGGACTTCCTTGCCGTGAATTTCGCCACGCCAAGCGCCGCTCGCCGGCCGTTTTTCAATGAAATCCTTGAAACGCTTCAAATCGCCCGAAACCCGCGCCGACAACAACCCAAAGGCATCACCGAAAATCTCCGTGATGCCTTCCGGTTCGTAGGCAAGATGTAAATCCACCTTCGTTTGGCCCGCGCCGAGCGGCGTGAAGTTCACCATGCCGGAATTCTTCGCCCCGCCGATGCTGCGCCAGGCGATGCGTTGGTCGGGAATCTGCTCGAAAATTTCCGCATCCCATTCCTTGGTCTTGCCGGCGATCTCCGCTTTCCAGTGCAGCCGTTTGTCATCCAGTTGCTTCACTTCCTTGACCCCTTCCATGAACACCGGGAACTGCTCGAATTGCGTCCATTGGTTGTAGGCTTGATTCACAGGCACATCGACCGTGATTGAGTTTTTGATGGTTTTCATTGTTTTCCGTTCGATTTGGAGGTTGTTTTGAGCCGCTTGGGTCAGGAATCGAGGGCTAGTTTTCCAAACCTGACCTCTTGCGACTTTTGTTTGTTTTGTCTGCCCTCAAATTCAATCCGTCACCTTTCGGATGAGAGAATCACCTTGCCGTGCTGCTCGCCTTCTTTGATCTCCGGCGTGGTTCCTTGCAGGACGGCTTTGACCGTTTGGTAAAGATAGGTGAGGCAGTTCGCGCCGGTGTTGTCCCAATACTCGGCGCGCTCGCCGGTGAAATGAATCAACACGAGATTGGGGTCATCCGCGCCGTCGGGGAACCACACTTTGAACGCGGGCTTCCACAGGTCGTGGATTATCGCACGGTCTCGCACCAGAGCGACGCGGCCGGTCGTGATGACGCAACTGGTCCAGCCGTCCTGGGCGATGACTTGTGCGTGCGTGCCGGCTTCGATCTCCTTCACTTTGGCGGAATTTTCGCCGGTAAAAAACCACAGGTCGCAGTTCTCGTCCACGCGCGCCACGGACATGGGCCGTGCGTGTCCAGAAACGTCCTCGCCCTGGGTAATCAGCACCACGGTATCGAAGCCCTGCAACTGCTCGCGCAGTTTTTCCATTTGGTTCTCGTTCATTTGTCCTTTCTGATTGGTTAATGCGGCATCACCTTCGGCAAACTTCGTGGGAGAGGGAGAGTTCGCGATCATCGCAAGCCCTCCAGACCATCACGCAGGCGCAACATGCCGCGCCGGATGCGGGCCTTGATTGTGCCGAGCGGCTG
>JAYTLO010000387.1:0-3206 GCA_043729385.1 Akkermansiaceae bacterium | reverse complement strand
GCCGATGAGGTAGCCGTCGGTGGGGAAATTGGTGGCCGGGTCACCGTCTTCGGCGAGCATCTGATGCTTCTGCTTGGCGGAGCTCTGGATCTGCTTGAGGGCCTGGACGAGGTTAGAGCTCGGAATGCACGGTTTTTCGTCGGGCGGGTGGAAATAGCGGGAATCGGCGGGGTTCCGGGAGCGATTTTCGGGAAAATAGGCCTTCGCGGTGGAGAATTAAGGCTCCGCGGTCGGGGATGAGTGTAAAACCATGGAAAAATAGGGCATCGCGGTGGAATCCGCGTTTCCCGCGACCGGGAAATGTCGTTCCGCGGTGGAAGTTGGTGATTCTGCAGTCGGGTTTGATTTGAAAACGGTGGATTTCGATGCCCCTCGCGGTCGCATCGGCTGGCTCCGCGGTGGAAATGGGTGTTTCCGCAGTGGAAAAAGAAAGCGCCGCGGTCGGGAGTGGAAGGTCGCCGGTGGAATCTGGAGGCAGGGCGGCGGGTTTTTAGTTCAATTCTTTGGGGGTGTCTGAAAGCGGGATGAGCACAGGCATGGGGGGAGCGAAATGGATCGGATGGTGCGAGCTTGAGAATATCGACATCATATTCATCGCTGCTGATGGTTTTCATGCCTGCGGCCTCGGAGCGGAGGTTGAACAGGGGTGGCAGCACTCCCGTATGTTTACCCGAGCATCGACCCACGCGGAGGCGTCGATTCCGTGACAGTCTTGAAGTGTGACACCGCACGGATGTCCGTCCATTGGTTCAATATATTATCGTATCCAATGGATTACGACAGAAGTTGGGTGGGCCCGCAGGGATTTGAACCCTGGACCAAGGGATTATGAGTCCCCTGCTCTAACCGCTGAGCTACAGGCCCGTTTGATCGAACAGGGCGTTAACCTCGCCAAATCCATGGTTCAGTGTCTCGTCCGCCGTCGGGGTGGCAATTTCTATGCCGCTGCGGAGGAGGCTGGCAAGGTAGTTCGCAAGGGATTGTGAAGAGGCTGTTTTGGAATTGCTTCAGCTAAATTAATAAAGCTCCTTGCATTTTACCCGTTCTCGGCATTGATCGCTCGGTCTCATAAGTGGATCGACTAGAACGCCCGTGTTCCGTAGGTTCTCGCCCCGTTCTTCGATCCCCTGAACCTACGTATTTATGATTGATCCTACCGATTCTACTTCTAGCGGATTCCGGCGTCAGCCGAGAATGTTAGGTCTCTCCTGCTCCTCGTTTGTGGCGCTTGTTTCCGCGCTGGCGCTGGCTCAGGAAGAGCCGGCTGCCACTCCAGCAGTGGAGGCCACCGAGCCAGCGATTTCCCTACCGGCAGCGGTTCCCGCACCGGAGCCGCCGGTGAGTTCGGACTTGCAAGCGGTGGACGAACGCACTCCTGAAGTGCTCGATCTTCCCGCGATGGCGGCGATGGATGGGCGGGTTTTTAAACAGCGCCCGATTCCGACAATGCCGACCGGGGAGGGGTTCCGTTCCGAGCCGCTCACGCTGAAGGCAGTGATCGCGCTGGTGCTGCGAAACAACGGGGCCATCAAGAGCGCCGACCTCGGAAAAGTCATTAATGACGAGGCGATCAAAGCGGCCTTGCTGGCCTACGACCTCAGTCTGGACGGTGGCTATCTTTATCAGTCAATCGACACGCCGCAGAATGCCCAAGATTATGTGGCGACTGGCGGCGGCATCGCCTCGCCACTCAACCCCGCGCAGCCGACTCTCACGGAGCCGAACGTCTATCAGCAGCGCAATCACATCGCGAAACTGGGATTGACCCAGAAGCTGGTGACCGGCGCGACGCTGGAACTGGGCACCACCACGCGGGTGTTAGACAATACCTTGAATCGCCGTCTGCCACCTTCGTTATTTAACCCGGAGTACGAAACCTTCACCGGTCTAACGGTGACCCAGCCCTTGTTGCGGGATTGGGGGAAAGTGGCTAACACGGCGGAAATCCGGATCGCCAAGGCAAACGCGAATATCGCGGATCTGGAATGGCAGTCGCTTGCCTCGCAGGTGGTGGCAGAGGCGATGAAACGTTACTACGACGTGGTTTTTGCCCTGGAAAATCTCAAGGTGCAGCGCGATGCGATCGGTCTGGCGCAGAAGCTGATGGGGGACACCCAAGCGCGCGGCAAAGAGGGCGTGGTCGCGGGTAATGATGTGTCGGTGGCCGAAGCCGGCGTCTATCAGCGGATGGAAGACGCGCTGGCGGCGGAGTTGCAATACGTGGAGCGCCAGAACGCGCTTCAGTTACTTTTCAAGAGTGCTGAGATGGTGGTCGCTCAGGTTTCTCGGATTCAACCGGTTGACGGGCTGCGGACTTCGGTGCCCGCCGTGGATCGGACCGCCCTGATGCACACGGCGCTGGAGCGGCGCTTCGAGGTGTTGCAATCCAATGAATCGATCACGGTGAAGGCCGCGCAGTTAGACTATGCGGCGAGTCAATCGAAGGCCCGCCTCGACTTGGTGGCGAGCGGCGGATTCCACGGGTTAGACGGAAATCTCGGTGGCAGCTACAGCGAGGCTGCAAGCGGTCAGGGGCCGGAGTGGACGGCTGGCGTGTAATTTTCACTGCCCCTGAACCGGGATCACCTGCAAGCCAAGCGCCGTGGTGCGCAGGACGAACTGACGCAAGCCAACGTGCGCCGAGGCGATGTTAGACTGCGGGTGGTGCTGGAGTTAGACACGATCATCAGTCGTCTGCGCACGGACCAAATCCGGTTAGTGACCACCAAGAAAAGCCGCGAGGCAGCCGAGCAATCTGCGGAAGGTGGCTTGAAGCGACTCAACGAAGGCGTCACCACCAGCTTCGAGGTGCTGCAATTGCAAAAGGATTATTCCCAAGCCCGCAGTCGCGAGTTTGCGGCTCTGGCGGACATGAACAAAGATATCGTCGATCTGCATCTGGCGACGGGGACTTTGCTGGATCAACAAGGACTGACGGTGCTCAGCGATGCACCGAAGACCCGCCAGCAGTTCCAGACCGTGCCGGTGGCCGGGCAGGCTGTAACAGGATTGGATGCCGACGAGAAAAAAGTGGTCATCCTTTCTCCCTCCGAGCCAGCACGGGTGAAGAAGTCTAACACCGGAAAATTTAAGCGGAACTAACTGGATGCTAGCAGCCTGTCGGATTTGAAGTATTCTTGGAGACGATGTCAATTGGTGGACGCTTGGTCGCTTGCGGATACCGCCTGTCGTGGTCTGCTCTCCGT
>JAYTLO010000386.1:0-25750 GCA_043729385.1 Akkermansiaceae bacterium | reverse complement strand
CTACCTCACCCTCTCCTAACAACCAGCAAACCAAACCCGAAAAACCACCTCTCAGCAAAAGTCAGAAGTCACTTTTACAGAAAAAAATTTGCGCGGCCGATAAGGGTGCTGCGGAGAGCTTTGAGGGTCTTGATTTCGAATTCGATCAACCGACTCAAGCCCTGAAACCCAGATTTGATCTCATCCAAGGCCTTCAAGATTTGTGCTTGTTCTTCCACAACCGGAAGGGCCACCGGAAAGTTCATGAGAGCTGTTGAGTTTGTGGAAGCTAGATTCGTCGTCTGTTTGCCGGTAAGCATGAAGTAGCGCTGACCGTATTTGCAGCTCAATGCCAACGACAAGAATTCGGGAAGGATTTTAGCTGGATACGGCCGGACAGCAAAGACGTGGTTCTGGTGCGTGCAGGTTTCGATCTCGGAACGCCAGACACATCCTCGTCCCAGCTTGTCCAAGTCGCCGCCTTCAGCTACGAGCACGTCACCCTCTTGCAGCGCATAACGAGGAACCAAGCTTTTTGGAACACGCAACGTGGTAACAGAACCGAGCGCTAGATGGCCGTTTTGGACATTGGCAACGCGAAGATATGGAACGTCAACACTTCGACTGGGTGGGTAGTCTTTTCCGAGCGTGAGTCCTGTTTGAACATTTGCGTTGCGTTTGAGAGGAACAACTTCCCAATGCTCCGGGATCTCGCCGATCCATTCGATGCCGGAGGGTTTGAGTTTCGCGTTGGGGTTGAGGCCTCGGGTGACGGCGCGGTTGATGAGGATGGCTTTTTGCTCGTCGAGGAGTTCGATCTGGCGCTGCTTCTTGGCAATCAAGGCGTCGATCTCCGCCGTTTTTTGATCGAGGAAAGCAACGATTCGGTCTTGTTCTTCGTGAGGCGGGCAAATGAACTTCAGCCGAAGGAACGAGTGAGGATACAAGCGCAAGCGGCTCGTCGTGATACCCGTGGAGTTGACCATGTAATGCGACCGATAGACATCAGTTCTGATGAGGTGATCTAGGAACGTCGGATTGAATCTCTCAGGCTTCCGTTGTCGGTAGGTTCCGTAGGAAGGGCTGACGAGACCTCGATATTTCGAAACGCCCAATGCAGACATCCATGCCCACATCGTGTTGATAGCGATGTCCCCGACATCACAGAGCTTCGAGCCTTCGTAGCTTTCAGCCATGAACATCGTGATGTTCTTTTCGCTACGAGGAGTGACGCCGGTCAGGTGAGAAACTGAAAGTAGTTCTTCGTCACCTTTCACACTGCGGTCTTCGGTTTCGAATAAATATCGAAGCCCCTTTTCCACTTCCCTATGCTCAGGCACCTCCCCGAGCCATTCGACTCCGGAGTCCTTGTAGCGTTCGTATTTCGGGAAGGTGGTCATGGGATCAAGAGGAGGATTGATTGGGGCATCTGCGTCCGGTGGCACCCCGTCGGGGTGCTGAATACATGGGTGATCGCAGTCCGGTGGTATCGCTTAGCTCGACCACCGGCTACCAGATGGGATGCCTCCGGCATAAGATGACGGGATGCCTCCGGCATCCAGACGACGGGAGGTGGTGGCGGGGATGAAGGGTGGTTCGATCACAGGCAGCAATTCTTGTGTTTTTTTCCGCTGCCACAGGGACAGGGGGCGTTGCGGGTGATTTTGGGGGGCAGGCGGATGACGTTGTCGGGTTTGGTGGTTTTTCTGATGAGACGATAGCTTTCCTTGAGCATGGAAATCCACTTCGGATCCATGAGGTGCTTGAGTAAGAAGAGGATGCCTTGCGGGGAAACGAGGTCCGGGCTGGAGGGATCAATGCTCACACCACTCATCTCTTTGGCCAACTCGACATCCCGAGTGGAGCCAAGCCAACGGAAGTAGAATTTGGGGTCCTCCCAACCGTAGTTGACGATGGATACGAGTTCCTCGTTATGGAAGATCTGGATGATGGTTTTCCGGCAATCGCAGGAGTTGTCGGAGCAATAGGTGTCTAGAAATGTGTATTCTCCGTCCGGAAGATAGGGATCCGCAGCGATGGAGACGGTTCGAATCTGGCATTCGGGACCGAGGAGTTCTCCGGCTGGGATGAATGGATAGAGCATGGTTGGATTAGGCTAGGCCGCAAACGGGAGTGATATGTCATGATCATCCCGGAGGGATGAAATCCTGTAGCCGGTGGTTGAGCGAGGCACGCGCGACACCACCGGACGATGGAGGGAAAATATTTCCGCATCCCGGAGGGATGCCAGCAGGTGGGTGCGGACCGGGGAAATCAATCGAGATAACGCTCGTCGTATTCCACACCGGATTTTTTGAGGAATCCGATGAGTTCCTCGCGGAATGATTTCACCCGGTGATGTTCTTCCTGATTGGCAATGTATTGTTTCACCGATTCCCGCGCCGACGCGCTGACGGTGAAGGCGGCGTATCCCTCTTGCCATTGGAAGGAGGGCAGATGGGAATTCCGGAACCATGAGGATGAGGATTTTTTCAATTCCCGCATGAAATCGGAGAGGCAATGGGTGGATTTTAGGGAAACGAGAAGATGGACGTGATCCGCAACACCACCGACGCCCTGTGGCTGTGCGTCGAGGCCTTTGACGATTCCGCCGAGAAAGGAATGGAGTTCGGCACGCCAAGGGGCCGCGATGATGGGTTCCCGATTTTTTGTCGCGAAGATGAGGTGATAATGAAGGGAAGTGTGGGTCGAGGGCATGACACACGATGGCTGGCACCCCTCCCGGGGTGCGGATTTCGGGGGGCACGGGGTCCGGTGGTGTCGCTTCGCTCAACCACCGGATACAAGATGGGAAGCCTCCGGCTTCGGGATTCGTAGAAAGCAAGCTGCCGCCGGTGAATTCGCTACGCACTGCGTAGCGAATCTGAGGATCGGCGTTGTGAGGGGCTTCGGGCATGTCTCGGCGAGCTACTAATTAAAAAAATGGGGCAGAATTAAAATAGCGGGTGTCCCTAATAAATTTAGGCAGAGAAGCTGAGGATTTGTTCGAGGAGGCCTTCCGTCTCGGCTTCGAGGTCGCTGATTTCCTTCACGACTTCGGCTAGGTCGCGGAGCGGCTGGTGGACGTAGAAGTATTTGTTGAAGGAGATTTCGTAGCCGATGACGGTTTTGCTGTCGTCGATCCAACCATCCGGGACGTGGAGCAGGACTTCCTGGTGGAAATAGGCCTCGATGCCGCCTTCGTAGGTGAGCGGGATGTTTTCAGCATCGCGGAGTTCAGCGTCCGGCTCGTAGATGGTGGCGCTGCCGTCCTCGACGACGGGATACCAGATGCGGGCAGCAAGGCGGTGTTCCTCGGTGTCGATTTCCAGATAGAGTTCCTTGGCGACGATAGGCGCAGCTTCGGGATCGCGCCAGGAGACGGCGTCGAGGATGCTCTTGAGCTGGGGCGCGCCGGGCTTGAGCTTGAGTTTCTTGAGCGCGGCTTTGACGTCCTCGGTGAAGAGGGTGAAGTCGTTCCACGTTTCCTCGCCGAGCTGTTTGTGGAGTTTCCCGGCGATTTCCAACAGCTCGCGGCGGGCGAGCCAGAGCTTGGGATCGAGGAGTTTTTTCAGGTTCGCGCCGGTGAGTTCGATTTGTTCGTGGTCGAGCCAGCGCTGGACGGCTTCCTTTTTCCCGGCGAGGAAGTCCTTCTTGTAAACGTCATCGCCCCATTGGGAAAAGATCCACTCCATTTCGGTGGCGAGGGATTTGTCGAAGCGCAGCGGGGCGATGCGTTCGTCGGAGAACTTGGCGGACTTCCGCAGCGGGCGCTCGACGGTGACTTTCCAGTAGCCGAATTCCTTGTTGTCGAAGACCTGGGACTTCAGGCCATCGACGGACTGCTTGCCGGTATCGAGCAGGTCGAGGTAGGCGCGGGTGATTTGGGCGAGGTGGCCGCCGGTGAAGGCGCAGTTTTTCGCTCCGAGGTTCTTGCGGAGCTTTTCATAGAGCTGGGAAGCATCGATGAGCTGGACCTTGCCCTCGCGGCCCTTGGCTTTCTTGTTGGAGAGAAGCCAGATGTAGGTGGTGATGCCGGTGTTGTAGAAGATGTTGTTCGGAAGCTGGATGATGGCTTCGAGCAGGTCGTTCTCGATGAGGTATTGGCGGATATTGCTGGCCCCGCCGCCGGCATTCCCGGTGAAGAGGGCGGAGCCATTGTGAACGGTGGCGATGCGCGAGCCCGCCGGAGAATCCTGGAGGCGCTTCATCTTGCTCACCATTTCCATGAGGAAGAGGAGCTGGCCGTCATCCACGGCGGGCGCGGCGGAAACGGTCTGCTCCTCGCCTGAGGCATCGGGCAACCGGACCTCGAAGCGGGGATCGATGATGACAGTGTTCGCGCCGTTTTTCTCTAGGATCTGGCCTTGGTCGGTCTTCCAGCTTTTGCCGTAGGGCGGATTCGACAGCATGAAGTCGAAGCGGGTGCCGGAAAACTCGTCGGTGGCGAGGGTGGAGCCGTAGCGGATGTTCTCAGGGTTGTTGCCTTTGATCATCATGTCGGACTTGCAGATGGCGTAGGTCTCGGGGTTGACCTCCTTGCCGTAGAGGTAGATGGCGGCCTTTGAGCGGATGGAGCC
The DNA here is from genome assembly GCA_043729385.1 of Akkermansiaceae bacterium. GTDB lineage: Bacteria > Verrucomicrobiota > Verrucomicrobiia > Verrucomicrobiales > Akkermansiaceae > Luteolibacter. Next base: position 21,191 of record JAYTLO010000386.1, on the reverse strand, counting down.
CTCGGGATCGATGATGAAGTCCTGAGCCTCGGTGAGCATGCCGCCGGAACCGCAGGCAGGATCGTAAATGGTGATGACGGGCGGGAGTTTCTTCTTCACCGGCTCAAACAGCAGGTGGATCATGAGTTGGATGACCTCGCGCGGGGTGAAGTGCTCGCCGGCTTCCTCGTTGTTTTCCTCGTTGAACTTGCGGATGAGTTCCTCGAAGACGTAGCCCATGCCGAGATTGGTCAGGCCGGGGAGCTTGCGGCCGTCCGGGCCGATGCCGTCGTGGTGGGAGAGATTGATGTCCGGAGCGACGAATTTCTCGATGACGCCGTGGAGGGCATCTGCTTCGCCCATTTTGCGGATCTGGTTGCGGAAATCGAACTTGGCGATGATTTCGGCAACGTTGGAGCTGAAGCCGTCGAGGTAGTAATTGAAGTTCGCTTCAAGCTGGGAGGGATTTCCGAGCAGGCTCTTGAGGGTGAACTTGGAGGTGTTGTAGAAGACCTGGCCGGAGGCCTCGCGGAGGCCATCGGGATCGAGTAGGGCCATACCCGCCTCGTCTTTCTGGAACTTCACCTCGGCCAGCACGGCTTCCTTGGTGTCTTCGAGCAGGCAATCGATCCGGCGGAGCACGAACATCGGGAGAATGACATCGCGGTATTTCCCGCGGACGAAGACGTCGCGCAGGCAGTCATCCGCGATGGACCAGATGAAGGAAACGATTTTATTGTGGGTGGCGTGATCCATTGAGAAGAGGGCAGAAGAAAACGGGAATTATGGACCGCAAGCCTCATACTGCGAAGGCTAACAAGCAGGAAGCGGACGTGAAGTGGAAATGTTGGGAAAAGCTGAAACGCTGAGATCCGCCTGGGGCTATCCACTGAATCTCAATGCCGGAAGTCCGAGGGTCGCCAGCCGATCCATTTGTTGAACGTGTTAGAGAAAGTGAACGCGCTTTCGAAACCGACGGCCCGCGCGATGACTTCTACTTTGTCGTCGGTGATGGCGAGTAGATGCCGGGCGCGTTGGAGCCGCAGGTGCGTGAGATGCTGCATCGGGCTGCGGCCGAGATCTTTGCGGCAGAGGCGGCGTAAATGCTCGCCGCTGAGGCAGGCGATGGCGGCGAGTTGCTCGAGCGTCCAGGCGCGGGCGAGGTCGGTTTCGACGCGTTGCCAGACGCGCCAGAGCCGGTCGTCGGTGGTGTGCGGCTGGGCGAAACGCAGGACGTAGTGATGGACGAGTTCGCTCCAATGATGGAGGGCGGAGGCGCTGTTTTCCGAAATGCTCTCGGCGTGCAAGCCTTCGATGGCGGCCTTGAGCGGGGCTGTTTCAAAATGGCCGGTCACGGGCGAGATGGATGGTAAAATGGGCCGGGTTTCTCGCGCTTCCCGATAGCGGACCCACGCGAAACTCCACGGTTTTCCGGGCAGGCACTTGAGCGCATTCATGACGAACGGCGGTAGTAGGCAGGCTTGGCCGGGGCGGATCCGTTTCCACTGCCCGTCTGCTAGAATGACGCCCTCGCCCTCCAGACAGGCTAACATGAACGTGCCGCTCTGGTTGGCGCGGACGATTTCAAACGGCGGCACCGCCTTCATGATCCCGCAGTGGGAAATGTGGTGCTGGCCTAACAGCGGGCAAACCGGACCGTCTTGCATCCAGCCGCGCAGGTCGGAAGCATCGGCTCGCACCACTTGGTAACGGGTGGATTTGCCGAGGATCTCGGTGTCTTTTAGCGGTTCGGCGGAGTCGGTCATCGGGGGCGGTGGCGGAGCTAGCTTGCGGCGCGATGTGGATAGCGGATAGCCGAAAGTGGAGACTCGGCTCGCTTTCCCGCTCGACGGCTTCGGTTTACGCGCCACAACGAAGTCATGCCAAATCAATGGACTGGAACGGGAAACCCCTACACACGCGGCGAGGTGATCGAGCGCTTTAACGACACGCTCTCGAAAGGCCAGGCGATCATCGCTGCCGGTGCCGGCTCGGGAATCAGCGCGAAATTCATCGAGAAAGGAGGCGCGGATCTCATCATCATTTATAATAGCGGCCGCTTCCGAATGATGGGCCACGGCTCGACCGCCGGGCTGATGGCGTATGGCGATGCCAACGCGATCGCCATGGAAATCGGCGAGTACGAGGTGCTGCCAGTCGTCGAGGAAATCCCGGTCATCTGCGGCGTCCACGCCACCGACCCGCGCCGACGGATGTGGCATTGGCTCGGCAAGGTGAAAGACATGGGCTTCTCCGGCGTGAACAATTTCCCGACTCACACGATCATCGACGGTCATTTCCGCGGGGTGTTAGAAGAGACCGGCATGAGCGTGAAGAAGGAGTTTGAAATGGTCGCGCTCGCCCGCAAGATGGAGATGTTTTCCATCGTCTATGTCGGCTGCCCGGAGGAGGCCGTGGAGATGGCGAAGTCCGGCGCGGATGCGATCATCGCCCACGTCGGCACCACCGTCGGCGGCTCGATCGGCGTGACCAACGCGGTGGTTAGCTGGGAGGAAACGATCAAGCGCACCCAGGACATCATCGACGCCGCGAAGTCCGTCCGTGACGATATTTTCTACCTCTGCCACGGTGGCCCGATCAACACCCCGGAGGATGCGGACCGGGTGATCCAGGCGACGGACTGCGTCGGCTTCGTGGGCGCGTCGAGCTTGGAGCGGATGGGCGTCGAGGAATCGCTGACGAATCTAACACGCCAGTTTAAATCCATTTCCGTGAAGCGGAAAAACTAACTGCCATGGCCACCATCGCGGTTCTCGGCACCCTGGACTCGAAAGGCGAGGAACACGCGTTCGTTGCCGAACGGATCCGTGCGCGGGGGCACCGCGTGCTGCTGATCGACGTGGGCACCGGCGCACCGCCCACGGTCACGCCGGACTGCACTCGCGAGCAAGTCGCCGCGGCAGCGGGGGTGGATTTCACGGAGTTGTTAGCCCGCAAAGATCGCGGTGAATGCGTGATGGCGATGAGCGAGGCAGCGCCGGTTTTCCTCGCGAAATTGGCGGCTGACGGAGTGATCGACGGCGTGATTTCCCTAGGCGGAGGCGGTGGCACGGCCATCGCCACCGCGGCGATGCGGGCGCTGCCACTCGGTTTCCCGAAGCTGATGGTCTCCACCTTGGCGGCAGGAAATATCGCGGCATATCTCGGCACCAAGGACATCGTCATGATGCCGAGCATCGCTGATGTGGCGGGACTGAACCGGCTATCGCGGATGATTTTCACGCGGGCTGCCGGGGCGATTTGTGGGATGGTGGAAGCCGAAATCGAGACGGACGGCTCGCGTCCGTTAGTGGTCGCAAGCATGTTCGGAAATACCACCGCCTGCGTCACCGAGGCGAAGCGAATCATCGAAGAGGCGGGCTACGAAGTGCTAGTTTTCGCCGCCACCGGAGCTGGCGGACGAGCGATGGAAACCCTGATAGAAAGCGGCCTCGTCGCCGGGGTGCTCGATCTAACCACCACCGAGTGGGCGGACGAACTCGTCGGCGGCGTTTTAAATGCCGGGCCAGAGCGGATGGACGCAGTCGCCAAGGCAAAGATCCCAGCGGTCATCGCGCCGGGCTGCCTCGACATGGTCAACTTCGGCGAACGGGCGACCGTCCCCGCGGAATTTGCAGGACGGAATTTCTACCTCCACAACCCGCAAGTCACGCTGATGCGGACCACGCCGGACGAGTGCGCCGAGCTTGGCCGCATCATCGCTAACAAGGTCAACCATTACGCCGCACCCGCCGTGATCATGATCCCGAAGCGGGCGATCAGCGTCATCAGCGCGGCGGGCCAAGCGTTTCACGATGCGACGGCGGATGAGGCGTTGTTCACAGCGATCCGCGCCACGGCCAAGGTGCCGGTGGAAGAACTCGACGAGGAAATCAACAGCCCAGTTTTTGCACGGGCTTGCGCTGAAAAGCTACTGGCGCTGATGCAATCTGCGCCCAAAGTCATGCCGTAATGCCCGTGTCACCCCGCAATTTTGAAATCCATGGCTGCTTGCTGCTAGCCGGTCTAACTGTCATCCGGGTCGCCGGCCAGTCGGCGGAGTTACTGCCGGACATGGTGGTGTTAGGAGACCGGCAGACCCGCGCGGACGCGCCGCTCACGGTCTGGGATCGCGAGGATTTGCGGCAGGCCGCACCGCGCACCATCGACGAGCTGCTGGCGCGTGAACCTGCATTTTCCCTTTACCGGCGGCAAACTTCGATGTTTGGCAACCCGACATCGGCGGGCGTCAGCCTGCGCAATACCGGCGCGACGGCGGCCTCGCGGACCTTGGTGCTGCTAGACGGAGTCCCGCAGAACGACCCATTCGGGGGCTGGGTCAGTTGGGCGCGCTACGATGCGGCGGCGCTGGATTCCATCCGCATCCTGCCAGCCGCCCGCGCGGCGGTGTGGGGCAACCAAAGCCCGGCGGGCGTGATCCTGATGAATGGCCACGCGCCCTTCGAGGAGCGACATGGGGTGAAAATCGGCGGCGGCAGCCATGGCACGCTCAGTGGCTCGACGCTCCATCAAATGACCAACGCGGACAAGACGCTGGCGGTTACGCTAGGTGCCTTTGGCCTGCATTCGGATGGGTTCTACGCCGTGGATCGCTCGCAGCGCGGTCCGCTCGACGAGAAGCTAGACACCGAGTTTTATGGCGGAAATTTGAAATTTGCCTGGCTGGCTGCGCCCGGTCTAACCGTCGAGCCGATGGTCTCTTACTACCACGAGGAGCGCGGCAATGGCACGCCTCTAACTGGCAACTCGACCGCAGCGGTGGACCTCGCGCTGCGGATCACTGCGGAGACCGGTGATTTTTCCTGGCAGGCACTGGCCTATCATCAGCGGCGCGAATTTGAGTCGGTATTCAGCTCGCTGGATGACGCCCGCGCGGTGGAAACCCTGGCGCTCGACCAATTCGACGTGCCTGGCCGAGGCACCGGCGGAGCGGTGACGATGCGCTGGGATGACGGTGGCCAATGGACCTTCACGGGCGGCGCGGACAGCCGCTATGTCACTGGCGAAACGAACGAAGACGCGGGCACTTTCCGCAGGCGAGAGGCGGGCGGCGACCAACTAACCGCCGGTATTTTCGGCGCGGCGGGCTACAAGATCGACGCGGCGACCCGCATCGACGCAAGTGGTCGGCTCGACGCTTGGCAGCTCACTGATGGGCGGCGGATCGAGACATCGCTGGCCGACGGCTCGCCTTTGCGGACGGATTATCCGGATGACCGGGATGGCAGCGAGCCGTCCGCTTCGGTGGAATTGACGCGTGAACTGCGGCGTGGTTTGCAGTCGCGAATTTCCGCAGGCACGGCGTTCCGCTTGCCGACTTTGAATGAACTTTACCGGCCGTTCCGCGTCCGCACGGACATCGTGGAAGCCAATCCAAATCTGGATCCCGAGCGGTTTTTCAGCATCGAGTGCGGCCTCGATTGGCAACCGACAGAAAATCTAACCATGCGCGGTGCCGTGTTCCATCACTGGATTTCCGATGCCATCGCCAACGTGCCGGTGACCGACCCCACAGAGATCACCGAGATTTTCGGAGTCATCCCGCCGGGCGGCACTGGCTCGCAGCGGCGGAATGTCGAGCAGGCGCGGGTGTTAGGAATCGAGGGCGCGGTCGAGTGGCTGCCTGCTGATTCGGTGACGCTCGGCATCACCGGGCTGTGGTCGCAGACGGATTTCAGTGAATCAAACGAGCAACCCCTGCTCGAAGGGAAACCGTTCCCGCAAGCGCCGGAACTGCGCCTGATCGCCAGCAGTGAGTGGCGGGCGACAGACCAGCTCTCGCTCTTCGCGGGCTGCGAATACGGCTCCTCGCAATACGACGACGCACTGGCGAGCCGCTCGATCCCGGACTACACCAGCGTGCGTCTCGGCGCGTCATGGCAGGTGGCCTCGGTGCTCTATCAGGTGCGGGTCGAGAATCTTTTCGACGAAGAAATCCAGACCGGCCTGAGCAGCGACGGCATCCGCACCCTAGCCAGCCCGCGTGCGCTGTGGGTGAGTGCGGAATGGTCGTTTTAGAGTAAGATCCCCGCACGAAATCCGTTGTTTAAAGCTTAACCACAACCGCCCATGAAACTCATCCTGCCCCTACTCGGCTCCTTCGCCGCAATCGCTTCCGCCCAGAAAATCAAAGTGGAGGATCTCTACGCCACGCATTGCGCGGGGTGCCACGGAGCGAAATTCGAGGGTGGCCAAGGCGGCTCGCTGGTGGATGGCGAGTGGAAACACGGCAGCTCGGATGCCGAGATTTTCAAGTCCATCGCCAAGGGCAACATCCCGCTCGGCATGAACCCATGGGAAGGCGTCCTAACAAACGAGCAGATCCGCTCGCTGGTGATTTTTCTGCGGGAAAAAGAAAGGCAGACGCAGGTGAAGGGCATGGATTTCCCGGTGCCCGCGCCGGACAAGGTGACCCAGACGGAGTTAGAAAACTACCGCATCGAGACGCTGGTGGAGAGCGGCCTCAAGAACCCGTGGGCGATCGCATTTCTGCCGGATGGCCGCAAGCTGGTCACTGAAAAATCCGGCAAGCTGCGGTTTCTAACTGCCGATGGCAAACTCGATCCCGCCAGCATCGAAGGGCTTCCAGAGACCATCGAGCACGGACAAGGCGGACTGATGGAAGTGGCTGTACACCCGGATTATGAAAAGAATGGTTGGATCTATCTGGGCCTATCAGATGGCACTCGCGAGAAGCGTCCCGACGGCAAGGACGACGTCAAATGCATCACTGCCATCGTCCGCGGCAAGCTCAAGGATCATCAATGGACTGATCAGGAATGGATTTATCGGCCAGAACCGAAGTCCCGCTCCGGTGCGGGCGTGCACTTCGGGACGCGCTTCGTTTTCGACAAAGGATATATTTATTTCGTCATCGGCGAGCGCGGCGGGATGATGGAAGTCCAGGATTTAAAACTGCCTAACGGCAAGATCCACCGGCTGCATGACGACGGCCGGGTGCCCGCCGACAATCCCTTCGTCAACACGCCCGGCGCCATCCCCGGCATCTGGTCATACGGCCACCGCAACCCGCAGGGACTGGCGATGGATCCGCGCGATGGCTCGCTTTATGACACCGAGCACGGCCCCCGCGGCGGCGACGAATTGAACCTCATTCTCCCTGCCAAAAACTACGGCTGGCCGGTCATCACCTACGGCATGAACTACGATGGCACGCCGATGGTCGCGATCACGGAAAAGGAAGGCATGGAGCAGCCTCTAACTTACTGGGTGCCATCCATCGCCGTCTGCGGACTGGATTTCTACAACGGCGAAAAATTCCCCAAATGGAAGGGTGATCTCATGGTGGGTGCGCTCGCCCAACAGGAAGTCCGTCGCATCCGGCTGGTGGACAAGAAGGTCGTCTCGCAGGAAATCATCCTCAAAAACATCGGCCGCGTGCGCGATGTCGCGGCCGGCCCGGATGGCCTGATCTATGTGATTTTCAATGGCCCCGACCGCATCGTGCGGCTGGTGCCTGCTAACTGATTCTAACTTTTCCCGATAACCCCTATTTCATGAAGCCACTCCTCATCCTCGCGCTCTTCGCGACCAGCTCGCCGCTCCTCGCCGCGCCGTTGCGAGTGCTGGTCACCAGTGATAACAACGCTTTCCGCGATCCCTATGCGGCGGCTCTGAAAGCTGCGGGTGCGCAGGTGATCACCGCCTCCGAACCGGATGAGGCCAAGCTAAAGCACGCCGATGTCGTGCTGATCCACCGCGAGAAATTTGAGGCTTTCACCGTCGCCACTCAGGTAGCGCTAACGACCTTCACCCAGCGTGGCGGCGGGATCGTGGCGGTCAATGCAGCGATCGCCGGTGGCGACGTGGCGTGGGGCAAGGCCACACTCGGCGGCGCGTGGGATGACAAGGACAGCCGCAAATTTTCCAGCAAGATGATGCTCTATGTGGTGACCAACTCTCACCCGATCGTCAAAGACGCGTCTCCCTTCGACGTCACCGACGACACGCTCTACGACCTAACACTAGCAGATAACATCTTCGTCCTCGGCTCGGCTTTCACGCCGAAGGGCCGCGATGCCAAGCGCGGCGACGGCCCGAAAATCCCCGGCCGCGATGTCCGTTCCTCCATCTACGACCTACAGCCGCAGATTTGGACTTATGAGGCCGCGACGCACCGAGCCGCCGTATTTCTCCAAGGTGCGCCCGAGACGCTCGCCCACGCCAGCTTGCGCTCGTTCATCCTCCGCGCCGTGGCGTGGACTGGGAAACAGGAGGACACCGACGCGCTTTGCAGCAAGGCAGACCTCGTCGATTTACGCTATCCATTAGGCGGCCCACGACGCGCGGCGGATGCGATCCAGCAGTTCAAATTGCAGCCCGGATTCGTCGCCAATGTCGTCGCCGAAGAGCCGCTCATCAACAAACCCATCGCCGTTCAGTGGGATGGCAAGGGCCGTATGTGGGTGGCGGAAACTCCCGAGTATCCTAACGGTCGCCGACCACTCGTCGCCCCCGCTTGGAAGGAAACTGGCGTGCTCGAGCCGGGGAAATACGAACGTCCGGCACGCGACAGCATCAGCCTGTTAGAGGATAGCAATGGCGACGGCAAGATGGACAAAAAGCAAGTCTTCTACGCCGGCCTGGAACTCGTGACCGCCTTCTGCTTCGCGGGCGACGGCGTGATCGCGGTGGCCCAGCCGAGCATCGTCTGGCTTCGAGATACAGATGGCGACGGCAAGGCGGAAACGGTCACGCCGTTGTTCAATGGCTTTGCCCCGGGCGACACTCATTTCGTGGCCAATCACTTCATCGCAGCTCCAGATGGCTGGATTTACGCTAGCACCGGCAGCGGCGCGAATGCCATGAACCCCACGACTAACAAGCTGATGGCGAAAATTTCGCCCGGCGTTTTCCGCTTCAAAGCGGACGGCTCGGCCATCGAGCAAGTGGCGTCCCAAGGCGGAAATACCTTCGGCTGCGAGGTCACCAGCGACATGGAAATTTTCCACGGCAAGGCGACCAGCGGCAACCCGCTCCAATTCGTGGTGCTACCAGAATGGGTGCTGGCCCGCGCGCCTAACACCAAGGCGCAGGCCTTCCACTCGGTGAATCCCGGCCGCACCATCGCGCGCACGGATCTGCCGGACCGCGCGCCCATCATGCAGATCGACCAAGTCGGTCGCTTCACCGCCGCCTGCTCGACGGCGATCTATGAAGGCGGCGCGTGGCCAAAGGAATACGACGGCAAGATTTTCACCAGCGAGCCGATCCTCGACATCATCCATGGCGAGGCGCTCGTGCCAGATGGGCCGGTTTTAAAGGGCGAATTGATCCTTCCTAACAGCGAGTGGTTGCGTTCCATGGATTATTGGTTCTGCCCCATCGACGTTTCCTTCGGCCCAGACGGCGCGATGGTTATCCTCGATTTCAACACGCCGGTGGTGACCCACAACGACACCCGCGGGCCGCAGCACAGCAAGTCGAATGCCTCCGTGCGGCCCGACCGCGATTCCTACTTCGGGCGCATTTTCCGCATCCACAGCCAGTCGGCCACCCAGTTCCCGATCCCGGATCTCTATCAGGCAGATGCCGCCGCGCTGGTCGCCGCCTTCAAGCATCCTAACAAGGTCGTCCGTTTCAATGCGATCCGCATCCTCATCGAGAAATCCGCCGAACTCGGCAGCCAAGCTGTGCCCGCTCTAACGGCGATGGCCACCAGCGAGCCGTTCGCACCCGCTCGCATCCTCGCCCTCTGGGCGCTGGAGCGCATGGACCAGCTCAAGGACGAGACGCTCCAAACCGCGTTCCAAGCCACCGATGCGAGTGTGCGGAAAAACGCCATGCTAATCGTGGAGTCCGGCGGCCGACCGCTCAATGCCAAGCAAGCCGCCGCCGGCATCGGCGACAAGGACGCCCGCGTCCGGCTGGCCACCTTGCGCGCGCTCGCAGCCTCGACCATGAGCGCAGAAGTCAGCACGGAGCTGTTAGCCAGTGGGGCGAAACTTAGCGACGAGTGGTCAAAAGCCGCCGCCGACGCTGCGGGCGCGCGCAATCCTTCGTCGCAGCTCGCACAGATTCTAGCAGGCGCAGAGGGAGCCGCGCAGAGTGAGGAATCCGTCCGCTCACTGGCGGCCTCGCTGGCCACTGGCGGCAACCAAGCGCAGTTGTTAGGCGTGCTCCAAGCATCCGCCACCTCGCCCCATCCGCGCTTGGTCGCCGCCGTTTTGAATGAAATTGGCAAAGCGCCGCCCGCCGCGCCGCGCAATGTGGAGGCCGCACTAACAGCGCTGCGTCCCCTCCTTGCCGCCACCGATCCGGCGCTTTCCGCAGCCGCCCTGCCGCTCGCCGTCGCCTGGGACAAGGCCGGAGCACTCACCAATGAGATCACCAAAGTCGCCAGGGAAATGCTCACCACCGCCCGCGATCCCAAGCAACCGGATGCCCTCCGCGCCGCCGCCGTCCGCACTTTACTGCCCGCCCGCGCTGCGAACCCATTTATCCTGCCCAACGTCATCGCGCTGTTAGCCAAACCACAACCCGACGCGTTGGCCAAGGAACTCATCACCGCTCTAACCGCCACCGGCGAAGCCAACGCCGGCCGCGCGTTGATCGATGCCTACCCCACCCTGCCGCTCAGCCAGCAGGAAACAGCCTACACTGCGCTGGTCAGCCGGCCGCCGTGGGCGACGTTGCTGCTAGATGCCGTCGAGTTTAAGAAAATTGCCGCAGCAAATTTGGCACCCGGCCAGATTTCCCGACTCACCTCGCACCCGGATGCGGGCATCGCCAAGCGCGCCACCGCTGTCTTCGGCGGCTCGGCGGGAGGCAAGGATGCGCTCATCGCGAAATTGCTGCCACAAATCGACCAGCCGGCCAACGTCTCTAACGGCAAGGTGATGTTCGCCGCCGTGTGCGCGACGTGCCACCAGCTCGAAGGTGCGGGCAACCTGTTCGGACCGGCGCTTGAGGGCATCGGTTCGCACCCGGTGTTAGAACTCCTCACCAGCATCGTGAACCCGAACTTGGTCGTCGATGACGAGCACCGCACCTGGAACCTCACGCTGAAGGACGGCACCCAATACTCCGCGCTCATCGCCAGCGAAAACGAGACCCGCGTCCAGATCCGCCAGCCCGGTGGCATCACCACCGACTTAAAAACCGCCAACATCGCCACCCGCAACAAGGGCGACAACTCGCTCATGCCCGAAGGCCTCGAAGCCATCGGCCCCGACAACCTCCGCGACATCATCGGCTATATCCGCAGCCGCGCGCCCAAGCCCACTCAATAAATCCCCACCATGAAAACCTACCTAACGCAAATCACCGTGCTCGCCAGTGCCCTTGTTCTAACTGCCACCGCGCAACCGAACAGCACCACCGCCACGGGCCAGAAATTCGCCGATCCCCAACCCGCTCAGACACTCCGCGTGCTGCTCGTGGGTGCCGGGAGTTCGCACGATTTCCCGAAGTTTTTCCTCGGCTCAGACGCCGTCACCCTTAAGGCCGCGCCCGGCATGGACGTCGCCGCCACGCCGAATCTTGAGGAAGCGCTCACGCTTCTGCCGCAGGCCGACGTGTTAGTTTTTAGCGGAAATCACGATCAATTCGGCAAGGACGAGTTTCAAAAAGCGCTCCATGATTTCGCCGACAAACGCAAGGGCATCGTCGTCCTGCACGCCGGCACATGGGACCACACCCCGTGGCAGGGCTTCAACGAACGCTTCGTCGGCGGGAAAACTCCGAGCCACGGCAAAGGCGAATTCGAAGTCACCGTCAAGGACGCCAAACACCCGATCATGAACGGCGTGCCCGCCACTTTCAAGATCACGGATGAAAACTATCGGTTCGAGATCGGCTCAAAAACCAAGGTAGAAGTGTTAGCCGAGAACGCACCCGACGGCGGCAAAGACCCGCACCCAAGTGTGTGGGTCGTGAAAGATCGCACGACTCGCATCGTCGGCTTTACCCTCGGCCATGACGCACTCGCGCACGACAACCCCGCCTACAAGACCATCCTCGTCAACGCCGTGAACTGGGTGGCAGGGCGCTAACAGGAGGCATAAGGAGGCACCACACTCCTGTGGTGCTGGCGAATGCGCGGCCATTGAAAAACGCGAAAGCTCTGCTCAATGGCGGTCCATTCGCACTGGAGGCACCACACTCCTGTGGTGCTAGCGAATGCGCGGCCATTGAAAAGCGCGAAGCTCTTCTCAATGGCGTTCCATTCGCACCACGACAGAGTGTCGTGGCTCCGCAGGGCGCTAACAAACTCGCCCGAAGCGCCCGAACTTCAGCGCCAGCGCGGGCAGCAATAACAGATTCAAAACCGTGGATGAAATCAAGCCGCCGAGGATGACGATGGCCATCGGCCCTTCGATCTCCTGACCTGCGGCTTCCGGCTTAAGGGCGATGGGCAGTAGCGCGAGCGCGGTGACCATGGCCGTCATCATTACGGGAATCATCCGCTCACCCGCGCCGCGGATCGCGGTTTGGAGGTTCCAAAGTGCGCCATCGGCACGCACGAGATGTTCGTAATGGGACAGCACCATGATTGCGTTGCGCGTGCTAACACCAAACAGCGTGACCATCCCGACGAGTGCGCCGAGCGAAATCGGCAGGCCGCTGACGACCAGCGCCACGATCCCGCCGACGAGGGCAAATGGCAGGTTCACCATCACCAGCGCGACGTTTCTGCCGGAGCGGAAAACGATCCACAACAGCAGCACCACCAGGATCAGCGCGAGCGTGGACGACGCTGCTAGATTCCGATGCGCCTCAGCCTCAGCTTCTGCGGCACCGGTGAAAACGAGCTGCATCCCTTTGCCCAGATCGACTTGTGTGGCGACGGCTTGCCGCGCATCTGCCACCACTTCCTTGACGCTGCGATTCTGGGTGTTGCAGGTGATCACCTGCCGCCGCCGTCCGCCCTCATGCTGGATCGAGGCGCGGCCTGAGGCGGGAAAAACATCCGCCACGTCCTTGAGTTGCAGGATCGCGCCGCCGGTGGTGACGAGTGGCAGTTCGCCCAAGCGTCCGACGTCGCCAGTGTTTCCACCGGTGACGACTAGCGGAATCATCTGGCTGCCCTGATAGAGTTGCGCCACCTCGGTGCCCTGATAGGCGGTCTGCATGGCGTCGAGCACCTCGGCGGCACGCAGTCCTAACTGCTCCATCATACCCGGCTTGAGGCGGACGACGAGCCGCGGCGACTGTGAAGCGGACTGGACGATCACGTCGGACGCACCATTCACCTTGCCGAGCACGGCAGCGATTGCGCCCGCGCTTTTCTCCATCTCGTCGAGGTCGTCGCCATACAAACTGAGGACGATCTCCGCAGTTTCGCCGCTGATCGTTTCACTGATGCGGTCGCCGAGAAACGTGAGCACCTCGGTTTGCAGACCGGGATATTTTTCCACCAGTTCGCGGATGTCCTCCTGCGCTTTCGCCTCGTCGGTGCCGATGTTAGGCTTCAGCTCGATGTGAAATTCCGAGCGCTCCGGCCCCCAAGTATCGACGCCGGCTTCCGAGCGTCCCGCCTGTTGGACCACGCTGAGGATACGCGGATCTGCTAGCAGTTCGTTCGAGACCAAGGCTCCGAGACGGGTCATTTCCGGCAGCGAGGTGCCGGGCACGGCGGAGAGTTGCAGCACGAAATGACCCTCGCGGAAATCGGGCAGAAAGCTGGTTTTCAGGCCTGGGACCAGCGCCGCCACGCCTGCGAGGACTAGCATCGCGATGAGAAATGTTAGTTTGGGAAACCGCGCCACCCCCCGCAGGCCGTGCGAGTGCAGCCACTTCATCCACCGCAGATAGAACGGCTCGCGGTCTTCCTTGAGTTTTCCTAACATCAACGAGCACAACGCCGGGGTCACCGTGATCGCGACCACCAGCGAGGCCACCGTCGCCATCACAAAGGCGAGGCCGAGTGGCAGGAAAAACCGGCCCTGGATCCCGCCTAGCAGAAACACCGGGATGAATGCTGCCATCACGATGAGCGTGGCGTAAACAATCGCGCTGCGGACTTCCACCGAGGCGTCGAGAATCACCTTGGCGTAAGGCTTGGGGGTCGCGCTCGCGGCATTTTCGCGCAGGCGGCGGACGATGTTTTCGACGTCGATGATCGCATCATCCACGACCACGCCGATGGCCACCGCGAAGCCGCCGAGGGTCATCGTATTGAGCGCGACGCCGAAAGCCCGGAATACAATCACTGCGGCTAACAGCGAGAGCGGGATCGACAAAAACGAGATGAACGCCGTGCGTGGACTGCGGAGAAAGATCAGCAGCACCATCACCACTAACACCGCGCCGATCGCCAGCGAGTTGCCGATGTGGCCGAGCGCGATCTCGATAAAATTCGCGGGCCGATGCAGACCGCCGTGGAGGGTGATGGCTTGCTTGTCGAGAGTCGGCTGGAAATCCGCCAGCGCACTTTCGACGCGGCGGGTCACGTCGAGGGTGTTGGTGCCGTATTGGCTGGTCATCGCTAACAGCACGCCGGGCTTACCCATGATCAACGCATCTCCAAATTTCGGCGACGCGGCTTTCACGACTTCCGCCACGTCGCGGATGCGGATCGCCTCGCCGCCGCTGCCTTTGATCACGGTCGCGCCGAGCACCGCGGGATCAGAAAACTGGCCATCCGTCTCGACCAGCAGCCGTTGGTTCGCGGTCTCGATGTAGCCGGTGCCGCGGATGCCGGTCGCTTCCCCGGCGGCTTTGATGACCTCGGCCAAGGTGATTTTCAGCTCCATCAATCGCGCGGCATTCACCTGGATTTGCATCTGCTCGACCTCGCCGCCGACCACACTCACATCCGCGACGCCGGGCACGGCTAACAGCAGCGGCTTGAGCTGCCAGTCCGCCAAGGTGCGCAGTTCCATCGGGCTGGTGCGCTCGGAGGTTAGGCCGATTTTAAGAAGATCCATCGTCGAGGAAACCAGCGGCGAGAGCGTGGGAGCCTTGGATTCCTTGGGCAAATGGCCGGCCACTTCGGTCATCCGCTCAGCGAGCAATTGGCGATCTACCAGGATGTTAGAAGTTTCCTCGAACGAGACGGTGACCACTGATAGCCCTTGGATGGACTCGGAGCGGACGGTGTCCAAATTGGCGATGCCACTGACCGCAGCTTCGATGGGATAGGTCACGAGTTTCTCCACCTGCTCCGGCGCGAGGCCGGGGACTTCCGTCTGGATCGTGACCTGCGGCGGGACGAAATCCGGGAATACATCGAGCGCCGACTGGCTTGTCTGATAGATGCCGACGGCCATCACCAGCGCGGCGCCGGTGACGACCACGCCGCGGAAGCGCAGCGACTGATGAATGATCGTGCTTAACATGGCGGATTTACTCTTCTTCGGCCGGGGCCAGCGTTTCCTTGGAGAGCAGCGCTTGGGCACCCTTAGTCACGGCGGGATTGGGTCCGAAGACATCCGCCGCGACGAACCAGCCGCCCTCGACGGGCGCATCCACCGGGATCTCAACCCGCTCGTAAAGGTCGCCCTCTTCCTTCTGATAGACCCATGCCTTGCCGAGGTAAAACACCACGGCGTCTTGCGGGACGAAGATTCCGAGCCGGGGTTTTCCTTCGAGTTCGAGCACGCCGGTGAGCGCCAAGCCAGCGGCCAGCGGGGCAGTCGGAGTTTCTATCAACCCGAAAAACGCGGGCGACTGGAACGCGGGATCGACTGCTGGTGCTGGTGAAATCGAGGTGCAACGCATCGGCATCTGCGAGAGACCGAAGGTGTGCAAACTGGCGGCCAACGGTGCGGTGGCCGGGCTTTCACCGCGAGAAACCGAGAGCCGGATGAGTGTCTGGCGAGTGGCTAACAAGTCATCGAGCAGCTTGATCCGCTCCGCTGTGGCGAGCTTAGAAAACCGCGGCCCCCATTCTAGGGCGAGGCGGTCTTCCAGCCCCTGAACCACGACCTGATCTTGGGCCTGCTGCGCTTGGGCGGCTTGCACTTCCTTGCGGGCGACGAGTTCACCCGATTCAAAAAGTTTCTCCACCCGTTCCAGGGATTCCTTGGAAATCACCCGCGCGGCCTGGGCGGCGGCGATCTGGCGGAACAGATCCACGAGCGGCGCGGGTGATAACACGCTGCCGTAAACCGCGACCTCGGGCGGCAGCGATTTCTCGGCAAGAGTGGCAGTCTCGATGCCTAACAATTTTTGTGTCGCGGCGTCGATGCTAACAGCGCGGGACGCCAGCCCGGCAAGCAGCACGACCATGGGAATGAGGAGCTTAGTGTTCATCGAAGGAAATGCGGGCGCTGTCTTCGAGGCGACCGAGCGATTGTTGGGCTTGGCCGAGAGCATCAATGCGGGCGAGCTTGGCTTGGAGCACCAGCGAGCGGGCGGTGTTTTCCGCGAGGTGGTCCCCTTCCCCGGCTTTTGATAGACGCGCGGTGTCGTCGAGCTGTTGGGTTTGCGAGGTCAGCAGACTCTCGACCTCGCGCAGCCGCTGGCGGTCGGCGTTGTAAGCGGCAAGCGCTTGATCCAGCGCGCCACGGATGCCGATTTGCAAGCGCTCGAATACGGCAGCCGCCTCGTCGCGCTTGGCGCTGGCCTCGCGGATCGGGCCGCGATTTCCATCAAGCGGCAATGTTAGGCCGACGCCGAGTGCCCACTTTGATTGGCCTTGGTCGAAGGTGTAGCCGGGATTGAGATGGAGATCGGGAGTTTGCTTGGCGATTTCTAACCGCAGGCTAGCATCGGTGGCGGCGTAGTCTTCCAGCGCACCGAGGATGTCGCTGCGGCGGATCAGCGCGGCTTTGCGCAAGGTGCGCTCGGCGGGAGCTGCGGGGAAATGGTCGAGCCCACCGAAGCTCACCGGCGTGTTGCTAATAGAAATGGCGGGGACACCGAGGGAATCGGCGAGTTTCGCGCGAGCGGCGTCGAGCTTGCTGCGACCGTCCGCGAGGTCGATGGAGTTGCGACTTTGCTGGGTCTGATAGATGGCGAGCTCGGTGCGTGGGGCTTCACCGGCTTTCACTCGCGCGACGACCATGGTGACGAGGGCTGCGTCGTTCTCGCGCTGGGTTTCGAGGATGTCCAAGCGGCAGCTAGCGGACTCCAAATCCAACAACGCCGCCCGCACCCCGGATGATACGGTCCACGCCGTATCTGCAATGGAAAGCGCGGCGGCATTGGCAACGGCTTGAGCTTGGGAGGTGCGTTCGCTGCGTTTGTTAGCGGTTTCTAGCGGCACATCCAGCGCGAAGCCGAGCACCCACGGAGTCACCCCACCGCCGGGATTTCCGAGTTCGGGAGCGAACGACAGCGTGGGATTCGGGCGGGTGTCGGCGGTTTGGATTCCGGCCTGGGCAGTGGCGGCTTTGGCCTTGGCGACGGCGATTTCTGGATGATAGAAAACTGCCGCGCCTTGGAGTTCGCGGAGTTTCCACGGCGACGGTGGCCAACTGCAACTGCGGCTCCAGTGGCCGGACGAGACCAGCGCGGCCCGCAGTTGCGGATCATCAAGGCGGCGTTTCCCGAAGTGAATCGAGGTCGCCTGAGGATCGAGCGACTTCGGCAAATAGGGCTGGCAGCCCGCCGAAAAAATGACCGCGACCATGGCTAACACCTGCAAGGTCCGACGCAGAGAAGATGCTTGGGAGTTTTTCAAGATTGCGGTCAACGGGAAATCAATATCGGACACACCGCGAGAATCCCATGAGAGAATTTAGTTTATTGATGGCCGTGGCGACCGATAACTCCGCGCATGAACTGGCTTCACTGGTCGTTACTCTCGGCGCTGTTTGCAGGTCTAACGGCCATACTGGCGAAAGTCGGCGTCACCGGGGTGGACTCGAATTTGGCCACGGCGGTGCGCACTTCGGTGATCTTGTTGTTCGCTTGGGCGATCGCCTTCGCCACCACCAAACCGGCGGTGATCTTGGATTTCAGCGGGCGGACTTGGCTTTTTCTAACGCTCTCGGGAGTCGCCACCGGGCTGTCGTGGTTGTGTTATTTCCGGGCGCTGCAACTGGGTGAGGCGTCGCGAGTCGCCCCGGTGGACAAGCTGAGCGTGGTGTTTGTGATCGTGCTGGCAGCGATTTTCCTCAAAGAGAAAATGACGCTGCAACACCTGCTGGGCGGGCTATTAATCGTCTCCGGGGCGGTGGTGCTGGCGTGGAAAAGCAGCAAGGCGTGAGGTCCAGCTTGCCACGCGGGTCCAAATTCCGAAAGCTCACCCCAGTTTCATTTTCCGCCCGCCAAGCTCGGGTTTTACCCATCATGCCTCGCACTATCTCCTCTCCGCCAGTCCGCCCTGCACCGCCCGTCGGCTGGTGGAAAGATCTGATGATTCTAACGGTGGTGAGCGGACTTTGGTTCCTGACGCTGCTGGGGATGAGGCCGCTGAGCAACCCTGACGAAGGCCGCTACGGGGAAATCCCTCGGGAAATGGCGGTCACGGGCGACTTCGTGACGCCCCGGCTCAACGGAGTGAAATACTTCGAAAAGCCACCGCTGGTCTATTGGCTGTCGGCGCTGACGTTCCGGCAGTTTGGCGTGAGCGAATTCACGGTGCGGCTGTGGGGCGGGATTTTCTCGGTCATCGGCGTGCTTCTAACGTATGCCGCCGGCCGCGCCCTCCATGGCCGGGCTGCGGGGATTTGGTCAGCCATCATTCTAGCAACGACGCTGATGTATTATATTTTCAGCCAGATCATGTTGCTGGACATGGCCGTGGCGGTGACCATCAGCGGCTCACTATTCGCCTTCATTCTGGCGGTGCGAGAGCCGCGTGGGCGGAAAAGGTTTGGGCTGTTCATGGCGTTCTACGTGTTCATGGCATTGGCCACGTTATCAAAGGGACTGATCGGGATTGCGCTGCCAGGAGCGGTGATTTTTCTATGGGTTCTGTTACTGAATCGCTGGCGGGCGTTGTGGCCGTTCTATCCGATTGTGGGGAGCATCATGCTGTTAGCCATCGCCGCGCCGTGGCACATTTACGCGGCCCAGGCGAATCCAGATTTCCTGAATTTCTATTTCTATCACGAACACTGGCAGCGCTTCACCACCCGCGTCCATGGCCGCTATGAGCCGTGGTGGTTCTTCCTGCCGATCTTCCTCGTCGGGCTGTTTCCGTGGGTTTATTTCACCGGCCAAGCCATGCGCGAGTCGCTGGCTGGCGGCTGGAAGGCCCGCCAAAAAAATAGCGAGGCATGGTTTCTCCTGATCTGGGTGGCGTTCATCATGGCGTTTTTCTCGAAGTCCCAGTCCAAGCTGATTCCCTATATTCTACCAGTGTTTCCGGCGATGGCGGTGATGCTCGGTCGGTCCATCTCCGGGGTGTGGCTGGGGTTACCGATTGATAAATTCCGCAGGGCAGCTTGGGGTTTCATCGTGACAGCGACGGTGATGGCAGTCGCCGCCGCCGTGGTGGTCGCACCTGACGCGCCCGGCCAGCCGGATTTGATCGCCTATTTGCCCACGCTACGAGTCACGCTTGGCGGCGCGATGCTGCTCGGGGCGGTGGCGGCATTCCTTGGCTTGCGCCGCAATCAGCCACGCCTCATCATCGGCGCGGTCGCGATTTCCAGCGCTGCGCTACTCCTCGCCGTCACCTTCGGCGGGGGGTCATTTGAAAAAACTTCCACCAAGAAACTCGCGATGATCCTCAAGCCTCTGCTCAAGCAAGACGACCGCGTTTACTGTGTTGGGATCTACAATCAGGATCTCCCCCTCTATCTGAACCGGCTGGTGAGCGTGGTCGGTTATCGGGGCGAACTCAGTTATGGGATCGACGCTGAACCGCATGTAACGTCCGCCCGATTTCTAACGCCCGCAGCATTTCCCGTAGAATGGGCGAAGCCGGGAGCTGCCTACGCGGTGGTCCGCAAGAAGGAGTATGACAAATGGGTCGCCAGTTCCGGCATCCCGCTAACAGTCCTCGCGCGGTCGGATCGCTTCGTCCTCATCGCCAAAAGCTCTGCCTCTAACTGACATGTTACCCTTCCTGCCATTCACCCGACCAACCATCGACGAGGAAACCATCGCTGGCGTGGGCGAAGTCTTGCGCTCCGGCTGGATCACTTCCGGTCCGCAGGTGAAAGAATTCGAAGCGCAACTCTCAGCCCTCTTTGGCGGACGCCCGGTGCGAGTCTTCAACTCCGGCACGGCGTCGCTTGAAATCGCGCTGCGCCTCGCCGCCGTCGGCCCCGGTGACGAGGTGATCACCACGCCGCTGTCGTGGGTCGCGACGAGCAATGTCATTCTAACGGTCGGCGCGCGGCCCGTCTTCGTGGATATCGATCCGGTCACCCGCAACATGGATCTGGACGCCGTCGAAGCCGCGATCACGCCCGCGACCAAGGCGATCATGCCCGTCGATCTGGCGGGCTTGCCGGTGGACCGCGAGGGGCTCTATCAGATCGCCAATCGTCATGGTTTGCGCGTGATTGAAGATGCCGCGCAATCGCTGGGCAGCTTGTGGCAGGGTAAACTCATCGGCTCCACTGGCGATCTGGTTTCATTCAGTTTTCACCCCAACAAGAATCTAACGACCATTGAAGGCGGCTGCCTGGTGATGACGGAGGAGAGCGAGGCCAAGCTCGCCGAGCAATACCGGCTCCAAGGAGTGATGCGCTCTGGCGTGGATGGCATGGACGTGAAAGTCCTCGGCGGCAAATTCAATCTAACCGACGTGGCCGCCCGCGTCGGCATCGGCCAACTGGCGCGGCTCGACGAGCACAACCGGCTGCGCCGCGAGCTTGCCCGCGAGTATTTCAAACTGCTCGACCGCGCGGAAATCCACGCCCTCGGCCTCGGCCTGCCAGTCCCGGATTTCACCCAGAGTAACTGGCACATGTTCCAAGTGATGCTGCCCGATGGCAGCCGCAGCCGCGCCGAGATCATGGAAAAACTAACGGCGGTGGGCATCGGCACCAGCGTCCATTATCCGGCGATCCACCTCTTTACGCTCTACCGCGCCCTCGGTTGGAAGGCCGGGGATTTCCCACACGCCGAGCGCGCCGGGCGGACCATTCTAACGCTTCCGCTTTTCCCCATGATGACCGCCGACGATGTCAACCGAGTGGTCGATGCCCTCATCAAAGTTCTCCAAGCATGAGCACCGCCGCATCCCCTTCCCTCTCCGTGGTGATTCCTGTTTTCAACGAGCAGGGAAATTTACCCACCCTGTTTTCCCGGCTCTATCCGGTCCTAGATGCGCTTGGCCGCAGTTATGAAATCATCTTCACCAACGACGGCAGCGCGGACCG
>JAYTLO010000385.1:0-12497 GCA_043729385.1 Akkermansiaceae bacterium | reverse complement strand
CGGCTCGCTCACTTCGTCAAGCTTTTAATTGAATTGTTTTTGTATAAATCACTTTAAACCAGTTATTTACGCGCTAACCTGACGCGAATGGGTAAATGGGTAAACACGATGCGGTGGCACTTTAAGCAGGGGAAACTAAGTGCCGACCGGATTCGGCAATTTGAGATGTTGGGATTTGTCTGGAACTTGAGAGCGAAATGAATTCACCCATTACCATTTCCGAAGTCGTCGGACGTGCCGTGCAGGGCATGACGAGGCCATTTCTCTGCAAGGCGGGCTTTTTCGACTATTACGTGAAAGGCGCGTATGCGGGGTTGGATTCACTGTGTTGCGAGTGGGTGGCGAACCGGTTGGTGAATTGCGCGTTACCGAATGCGCCGCTGGGGCTGCCGATGTTCGAAATGGGGGAGGTGCCACAGGCGTTGATCGAGGAAAGCGGGTTTCCGGAGATCCGCGAACTTGGCGCAGGACGGGTGTTTGCTTCCTTGCGGATCGAGGATGGGCAGGAATTGACGTGGTCGGCAGCGCAGGGGTGGCCGGAAGAGACGATGGCGCTGCTGCTTTTGCTGGATCTGTGGATTCAGAACGAGGACCGCAGCCTTTCGGAACTTGGGGGGAATCCGAATCTGCTGGTGACACAGATTCCTCCGCTGCCGGATGACGATCCGGAAGGGGCGCTGTGGGTGGACCAGCCGCGACGGGAAATGCTGTGGGCCTACGATTTCAATCTGGCGTTCGATCCGGATTTCAACCGCGAGCGGTTTTTCGGAGCGCATGTTTTCGGCGGGATGCTCAAGCAATGGCCGGAGGGGTTCCGCGAACGGATGGAGCCGCTCATGAAAGCCGCGATCGCAGAAGTGCCGGCGATCTTTGCCGAGTTTCCGCTGGAATGGCTGCACGTGGATGGCGACGAGAGTTTGCCTGTGCAACTGGACATGAAACGGGTAATCTCCGCCTTGGAATTACCCTTCACCGATCCCGACACTTTTTGGAAACTGCCATGAATCCCACCCAAGCCGTCTGCAACTATGCGTTGCTCCGTTTCATGCCCTATCCGCAAACCGGCGAGGTGGTGAACGTGGGCGTGGCGGTGAATTGCCTCCAGCCGTGTTTCCTGCATTTTTTCGCAGAAGAACAAATGCCGGATCGGGTGAAGGCGCTGTTCACTGACTACGATGCGGCGGCCTTCGCGGCGGTGGTGGAAGCGATGAAGAAAGAGGTGAAGCGCATCAGCGCGCGGGTGCGTGGTCCGAAGGAATGCCAGTTCGCCTTCAATGAACTGGTGCGTCCGAGGGAGAATGCGTTCCGCTTCGGCGAGGTGAGGACGGCGGTGATGACGGATCCGCAGAATGCCGCGGAGGAATTGTTCCGCCGCTACGTCCGCATGGAATCGCCAGCGCCACAGACGGCGACAAGCCAGGGGTGATTTTTTCCCGATGATCACCGAAGACCAACTCGAACAGAGGCTGGGGAAGTTCGACAGTGTGGAACGACTGGAAGCGGGACGCATCCAGCACGGCCTGCGGCGAGACGCCGCAGCCACTTGAATGGGTGTTTCACCGCTTCCCCTTCGGCGTTTTTAAAAACGTCTCGATCTCCCCGACTGGTTTCGTGTTGAAAACATCCTGTTTCCGCAGCCAGCCTTTTCTCGCAAGGCGGATGCCGAGGCCGAGGTGGTGGAGCTGGTGGGTCGAGTGGGCGTCGGGGTTGATGGAGCAGAGGACGCCTTTGTCGCGGGCGCGTTTCCACCAGCGCCAGTCCATGTCGAGGCGTTGCGGGCTGCAGTTGAGTTCAATGATGGTGCGGGTCTCGGCGGCGCAGTCGATGACCATGGCGTGGTTGACGGCGTAGGGCTCGCGCTTGAGGAGGAGGCGGCCGGTGACGTGGCCTAGCATAGTGACGTGCTCGTTCTCCATCGCGCGGCAGATCCGGCGGGTCATTTCTTCCTCGGTTAGAGTGAAGGAGGCGTGGACGGAGGCGACGCAGTAGTCGAGCCGGGCGAGCAGCGCGTCGTCGAAATCGAGGCTGCCGTCCTTGAGGATATCCACCTCGGTGCCGGCGAAGAGGCGGAAGTTTTCGTAGCTCGCGTTGAGTCGGGCGATGGCGTCGATCTGGACTAACAGCCGCGCTTCATCGAGGCCGTTCGCTTGGAACGAGGCTTTCGAGTGGTCAGCGATGCCGAGGTATTGGAGGCCAAGATCCATCGCTTCATCGGCCATCGCTTCGAGCGTGTCGTGGCCGTCGGAGGCGGTGGTGTGATTGTGAAAGGTGCCGCGGAGGTGGGTGAGTTCGACTAAACGGGGCAGCGTGCGTTCGGCGGCGGCTTCGATCTCGCCGCGGTTCTCGCGGAGTTCGGGCGGGATGAAATCGAGGCCGAGGGCGCGATAGATGTCGGCCTCGTCGTTGACTTCGAAGCTCGCTGCTGTTTCTCCGGTGAAGCCGTATTCGTTGAGCGAGAGACCTTGTTTGAGGGCCAGCGAGCGGATGGCGACGTTGTGTTCCTTGGAGCCGGTGAAGTATTGGAGGGCGAAGGGGAATTGGGCGTTAGAGACGGCGCGGAGATCGCACTGGAGGCCGTTTTTCAAGCGGACTGAGGCTTTCGTTTCGCCGCAGGCGATGATCGAGGCGACTTGCGGCAGGGTGGTGAAATCCTCGCAGACCAGCTTGGGTTCCTTGGTGGCGACGAGAAAATCTAGGTCATGCACGGTCTCCTTGGCGCGGCGAAATGAGCCAGCGTAAGTGACCCTCGAGATTTCTGGATGGAGGCGGAGGAGGCCGGTGATCTCCTCGACCAGCGGGGTGATGCCGCCTAGCAGAAAGGTGTCGGCGAAGGTTTCGCGGAGGGCGATGGCTTCGAGGATCTTGGTCTGGGTCTTCGCGCCGAAGCCGGGAAGTCCGGCGACTTTCCCCGCATCGCAGGCGGCCTTGAGATCGGCGATGGAGGCGATGGCGAGTGCTTCGTAGAGAGCTTTCACCTTCTTCGGGCCGAGTCCTTGGAGGTCGAATAACTCGAACAGCCCGGCGGGAAACTCGGCGCGGAGTTTTTCATAAAACTCTAACTTCCCGGTGCTGGCGAGTTCGTGGAGCTTGTCCCGCAAGGCATCGCCGATGCCCTTGATGCCGGTGAGTTGGTTCTTCTCCGCGAGTTCCACGATCTCGCCATCGTAGTTTCTAACGGTCTCCGCACCTTGGCGGTAAGCGCGGATTTTGAAGGGGTTCTCGTCCTTTAACTCCAGCAGGAGAGCGATTGCTTCGAGGACTTCAGCCAGGTTCTCACGGGTCATGGGGGAGGGTTGCGTGAGGGGTGGGGGCGGTCAAGTTTGGAGGGATCAGTGGCTGGCGCGTTTCGGCCACTGAGCAGGGTCTCCGGGCGAGGCGCTCGATGCTGTTAGTTGAGAAATTTTTTTAACCGCAGATGAAGCATTGGGATAAAGCCTCCCGAGAACTTATGGTCACGGACATCGACGTCTCGTTCATGCGTGGGGACGAGGCGTCCCCCCCCCTATTTTTTGGCGTTCAAAACGTTATTTTGGCACAGCGACTTCGACTGGGTCTCCCTCGCGCAGCATCGCGTTTGGGTTCACGATGACGGGGGCTTCGGGTGTTAGGGCGGCGGAGGTGATTTCAAGCATCGCTCCAGAGTTTTTACCGGCTAGGACGTCAACGTAGGTGACTTTCCCATCCTTCACGATGGCGACCATCGACTTCCCTTGGCGGACGACCAGCGTATTGGTCGGCAGCAGGAAGGTGCCGGGGAGCGGCGGCAGTTTAAACGCGGCCATGCCGGTTAGTCCGGCGGGCAGCAGCAGATCCTGGTTATCGATTAGAAATTCCGCACGCATGGTGCCCGAGGCGGTGTCGAAGACCTGGCTGGTGCGCGATAACTTGGCGGTGAAGACGCGGCCGGGCAGCTCGGTGAAGCGCACGGAGGCTTGCGCTTCTTGGGAAAGCCGCAGCGCGAGATCGGGGGTGGCGCTGATGACGAAGCGCAGGGTGTTGAGCCGCGACAGCCGATAGAGCCAGCCCTCGGCGGTCGAGGAATCGCCGCGCATCCGGTCGCCGCGGTCGAAGGTTCTGGCGGAAATAGTACCGTCGAACGGAGCGGTGACCGTGGCGAATTTCTGCAATTCCTCGACGCGGGCGAGTTCCGCCTTGGCCACTCGCAGCGCGGCTTCCGCTTCGGTCGCGGTGGAAATTCGTTGCTCGGATTCCTCCTTCGAGACGGCGCGGGATTCTAGCAGGCTGCTCGCGCGATCGGCCACTTGGCGGGCGTTATCGGCGCGCGATGCGGCCTGCTCGAGGGCCGCGCGGGCGGCTTCCACTTCGCGGTCGATCTCGGGAGCGTCGATGACTGCTAGAACTTCGCCGGTTTTCACCCGGTCGCCGATGTCGAACTTCCGCTCGCGGACGATGCCGGTGGCGCGGGTGAAAATGGTGGCTTGCTCGACCGGCTCGGTGCGGCCCGGCAGCTCGTAGGCGGTCGCGGCAGAACTGACGGCCGGAAGCACCGTGCGAACCGACATTTTTTCCTGCGCGACGAGCGGTGAGGAAGCGGCTAACAGCGCAAGCAGGGTGCGGGAAATAACAGGTGAGCTCATGGTTCGGTGAGGGCGTGGAAATGGGCTTCCCGCCGGAGGTGGCGGCGGTGGGTGTAGCCGCGGACGGCGGCGAAGGCGACGGGGACGAGAAACAACGAGGCGAAGGTGCCGAACAGCAGCCCGCCGATGACGGCGCGG
This sequence comes from Akkermansiaceae bacterium, assembly GCA_043729385.1. Taxonomy (GTDB): domain Bacteria; phylum Verrucomicrobiota; class Verrucomicrobiia; order Verrucomicrobiales; family Akkermansiaceae; genus Luteolibacter. The sequence continues at coordinate 7,761 of JAYTLO010000385.1, read as the reverse complement.
CCTAACGGGGCGTTCTGCTCGCCGCCCTCCGCGTGGCCGAGCGCCATCGGGATCACGCCGAGAATCATCGCCAGTGCGGTCATGATCACCGGGCGCAGGCGAGTGGTGGCCGCCTCGACGGCGGCATCGGGTGCGGTTTCACCTTGGTCGAAGCGGTCGCGGGCGAAGCTGCTGACGAGCACGCTGTTAGCCGTGGAAACACCGACGACCATGATGATGCCCATCAGCGCGGGCACGCTCAGCGGGGTGCCTGTTAGCCATAGCGCGAACAACGCGCCGGAGACCGAGACCGGCAAGCCGGCGATGGCGACGAAGGGCAAAGTCCACGACTGGAAATTCACGACCATCACCAGGAAAACCAGCACGGAGGCGAGTCCGAGGCCGCCGATGAGTTCGGAATAAGCGCTTTTCATCAGCGCGGCTTGGCCGGCGAGTTCGATCTTGTTAGCGGGTTTGAGTTTTTTCCGCAGTTCGGCGAGGACGCCTTCGAGATCCTCGGTGATGCCGCCGAGGTCACGGCCTGAGGCATTGGCGACGACGGTGAAGGTCGGCTGCAAGGTGGTGCGGCTGACGCTGGCGGGCGAACGTTTCTCCATGACGGTGGCGAAGGAGCGAAGTGGCACGGGCGAGCCACCGCCGGTGGACGGGCGCACCGGGAGATTGAGCAATTGTTCGATCTCTTTCAAATTCGCCGGTGGGGCGATGATCTGCACATCGTAAGCCGCGCCGGTCGTGGGGTCGGACCAATAGTTAGGTGCAACCGAGCCACCGCTGCCGAGCGCGGCTAACAGGGTGGTGGCCGCGTCTTGGGCGACGATGCCGAAGCTGGCGGCGCGCGCGCGGTCGATGCGGATCGCGTAACCGGGCTGGTCGAGCACCTCGCGCAGCGTGACATCGACGGCACCGGGAATCTTGGCGAAGCGTCCGCGCAGCTCCTTGGCGAGCGCGAGATTTCCGGGGACATCGCGGCCCATCAGGCGGACTTCGAGAGTGGTCGGCGCGCCGGAGGCCAGCGTCTGGCTGGTGGCATCGGCGGGCCGGAAGAAGGATTGCACAGCGGGAAATTTCTGCGCGAGCATGGCCCGGATTTTTTCGACATAGCCTTCGCTGGGGCCGTGTTCTGGATCGAGTTGGACGAGGATCTCGCCGTCGGACGAGCTGATCGAAGTAGTTTCCACCCACGCTTGGTTGACCGAGCTGGGCGTGCCGATGTTTTCCACGATGAACTGCAACTCTTCCTTGGGGATGATCTGCCGGATTTCGCGCTGGATATTGGCCATTTCCTGCGCGGTGTCCTCGATTCTAACACCGCTCGGGATGCGGACGAAAAGGCGGATCAGTCCGGCGTCGGTCTTTGGGAAAAACTCGCGGCCGGAATTCATCGCGGCGAACACTCCAAGCGAGGCGGCGAAGAGGACGGGGAGCAGGATGAGCCATTTGCGGAGCAGGATGAAGCGAAGGATCTTGCCCTGCGTTTCCGCGATCCGGTCCACGCCATGCTCGATGGCGTGGTGGATGCGGAAAATTCCGCGCGGTTTGCGATCACCGCGCTTTTTCTCTGCCCGCAGCTCGCCGGGAAGGATGATGGAGGCGAGCGTCGGCACCAGCGTGCGGGCTAACAGATAGCTAGCGATCATCGCGAATACCACGGCCAGCGCGAGCGGGCGGAAGACGAAGGACGCAGTGCCGCTGAGCAGGAAGATCGGCAGAAACACGATGCAGATGGAGATGGTGGAAACAAACTCTGGGAACGCAACTTCGCGGGCACCATCGACGATTGCCTGCTGGACGTCCTTGCCGAGGGCGATCTGGCGTTTGATGTTTTCGATTTCCACCAGCGAGTTGTCCACCAGGATGCCGATGGCGAGCGCGAGTCCGCCGAGCGTCATCAGGTTGAAAGTCGCGCCGATTAGATTCAGGCCGAGGATGGAGCAAAGGAGCGCCAGCGGGATGGATGTTAGAACGATCAAGGTGGAGCGCCACGAACCGAGGAATAAAAGCACCACCACCGCGACGAGGCCGCCGACGAGGAGGATCTCGTGTTGCACACCGGTCACCGCGGCGCGGACGAAGACGGACTGGTCGAAGATCGGCTCGATGCTCATGCCGGGCGGTGCGGAGGCGCGGAGTTCTGGCAGCCGGGCGCGGATGCCGTCGATGATGTCCACGGTGGACGCGCTGCCGAGCTTGAGGATGGAAACCATCACCGCGTTTTGGCCGTTGAGGCGCGCGATGTTGGTGCTGATAGCCTCGCCGTCGCGGACGTTTGCCACGTCGCGCAGCAAGATCAGTTTGCCATCCACGGAGCGCAGCGGGATGTCGAGGAAGCCCTGGATGGTTTCCGGGCTGGCGTTGATTTCCACCGGCAGCTCGCGTGCTCCCTCGCGCAAGATGCCGGAAGGAAGAGTTAGATTTTGGCGGCTGATGGCGGCGCTGACCTCGGTGGCGGTGATAGAAAACGCGTTGAGAGCCTCCGGGTTTAAATCCACCATCACCTGTCTAGCAGCTCCGCCGTAGGGCAGCGAGATCCTCATGCCGGGGATGCTTTGGAGCTGGGCGCGCAGGCCCAGCCGCGAGTAGTCGAAGAGTTGGCCGCTGGTCATCGTGTCCGAGGCCATCACCAGTTGGACGATGGGCACGCTCGACGGGCTGGTGCGGATGACCAGCGGTGGCGTGGTGCCGGTGGGCATGCGGCGGAGGATTGTCTGGGAAACGCCGGTCGCCTGGGACAGCGCGGTGTTGATGTTCACATTGGGTTGGAATTTCAGCTTCACCAACGCGATGCCATTCGACGTCTCGGAGCGCACTTCTAGCAGGTCGTCCACGTTGTTGAGCGTGGCGATCTCGGAAAACGAGGTGATTTTCGACGCCATTTCTGCGGCGTTGAGTCCGCCGTAGGTCCAGACGAGCGTGATTTCAGGGGTTTCCACCCGAGGTAGAATGTCGGTGGACATCCGCCGACCCGACATGATGCCGAAGAGCAGGATCAGAATCCCGAGAACCCCGATGGTGTATTTGAAGCGAAGGGCAAAAAGGACGATCCACATGGCGGAGCAGTCTATCTAGCACGGAAGATGCCTGAAGCAATCGCTAGAAATTCGGGTCAGCGGCGAGTCGGTGAGTCGTTATTTCATCACGAAGTCCGCGACGACCATGCGGTGGTCACTGTGGCGGGTGGTCACGGCGCGGCAGCGGACTGGGGTGAAATGGCGGGTCGCGTAGATGTGGTCGATGCGCAAGATGGGGAAGCGGCGTTGGAAAGTATCGCCCCAGCCGGTGCCAGCGGCGGCGAAGGCATCCACGAAATCGCGGGTGAGTTGGCGGTGGACGATGTCGGTGGCGGGCGCATTGAAGTCGCCGCCGAAGATCGTGGGGGTGTTAGGGAATTGGGTGGTTTGTTCGAGAACTTGCTGGGTGAGTGCGAGTTCGCGTTGGCGGATGATGCGGTTGTTCCGGTGGCTGACCCAGGCGGCGCGTTGCCACAGCCGCAGGTCGGTGGCGGCGGTGGCGAGGTGGACGTTGACCACCTCGATCTTCGCGCCGTTAGGAAGGAGGAGCGTCGCTTGTTCGTCGCGCTGGTTCGGGTTACGGATCTCTTGGGTGATCTTCCAGCGGGTGACGAGGCCGTTAGTCTGGAGGGCGCGGTAATCGCCGTGGCCAGCGTAGAGCACGTCTGCGATTTGTCGGACTTGATGGGGGTTGATGTCTTGCAAGAGGATGATGTCTGGTTGCCACAAAGCGAGGTCTTGCGCCGGATTTCCATACATGAAGAACGCGGTGTTGAGGGTGATCACGCGGATGACGGCCTTACCCGCAAACGGTTCTGCTAGGCCGGGAAGGGGTGCGGGTTTTCCGAAATTTGCCAGCACGCGAGCTTCATCCGCGCCGACGAGTAAGGTGATGGCCCAGACGGCGGTGATGACGAGCGAGAGCGAGGCGCGTAGGAAATAATATGCGAGGCTGGAAAGCGCTAACCCGCACGCGCCCCACAGCCAAATGGGCATGACAGTGAAGGCAGCGAAGCGGTCCGGTTGCCGCGCGAAACAATACACCGTGAAGAGGTGCAGCAGCAGCGATGTCCCCACCAAGATCCATCCGAGGCGGCGGCTGATAGAGGGCATGACGGAGAAAATGCTGAAATGCTGAGAACTGAAAAGCTGAGATTTACATGCCGGGGATGCCTAGGCCGCCGGTGAGTTTCTTCATCTCGGCGGCAGACTTTTCTTTGCCTTTGGAAATGGCTTCTTGGACACCTTTGAGGACCAGGTCTTCGAGGAATTCCGCGTCCTCGGGATCGATGACGGACTTGTCGATTTTGATAGAAAGCACATCGCCCGCGCAAGTGGCGATGACCTGCACCTTGCCGCCGCCGACGGATGCCTCGACGGTCTGGAGCGCGAGTTCTTCCTGCTTAGCGGCCAGCCCAGCTTGCATCTGCTGGGCTTGTTTCATGAGTTTCTGGAGGTTCATAGATTTCGGATAGATGGGTGAGAGGTTGTTAAATAGCCCGGTGCCATGCTTCTGGGATCGGGTCACCAGAATGATAGACGAGATGTAGAACTCGTCGATGCTTTGGTGACGTGGCTTGGGATGACGCGTGGATGGTGAGCGGGCGCATCAGCAGGACTTCTCCCGTTTTCGCCAGACAAGTGAATTCTCCACCAGCCGCGACTCGTGCGGGAATCTCAGAAGTTCGGAAGATTCCAGCGCGATGGGTGCCGGGACTCACCCGCAGTGGCCCGTTGGTGGAATTGCAATCGTCCAGATGGAGTCGCACGGCTAACAGTTGTTCTAAGATGCTGGCTGGCGGGCGCGCGTAGTCGATGCCCTGCTTGACGGTGGGGAGATGGAAGTCGTGCGCTGTGACGGGTTTCGCGAAAGGAAACATCAGATCTTGGTGCCAAGCGACCTTCCAGTTGGTGGTGGGAGTTTTGTCAAATGCGATGGCTTGGATCGCCAAGGTTTCTGATGATAGATAACCTGATTTGATGAGTTCACGTTTGAGACCCAGCACTGTTTCACGGACGACCGGCTGATCTAGCAGACATCGCTCGCCCGCGCTGTCATTATGAAATAACGTGTTTCGGAGTTCCTCCAAGATCTCTTGGGAAAGGGAGCTTTGAACGAGGGCAAATCCTTGGACTTCCAAACTCATCGGCCTACGGAGCGCATCAGTTCTTCGAGGGTAATGCACATGGATGGATCAGCCTCCATTTCGGCTCTTCTGCGCAAAGCTTCGGCTAGACCCTCGTCGTCATCTTCAAACTCTGGTGGCAGTGAATGGAGGAGAATGGAGGCAAGCGTGGCGCGTTCGGAAACAGTTAGTTTCATCGCGAGGTTTTGGATTTCTGAGAGGGTGGCCATTGGAGTGGTTTTCCAGCGCGAGTCATGCAGGCGAAATAAATTTCGCGGTCCGTTAGGTGAGGACTTTGCCTTCGAATTTTACGAGTGCGGCTTGGATGAGGGGATCGTTGTGGAAGGGGTCTTCGATGGCGGCGATGACGGGCACGGGTTCCGGTGGCTTGGCTTCGGGGGCAGGTTTGTCGCTTTTCCATGGCGGCGGGTCAAGCGGGGCAGGAGCCTCGCTGACATCCGGGGCATCTGCGATCATCGAGTCGAAGGCGGACATGCCACCAGTCGGGCGGGGTTTGGTGGCGGCTGGCGCGGGTTCATGCGTGGGCTCGGGTTTCCATTCCTTGGCGACGGGGATGGTCTCGGGTTCTGGCTCGCGGACGGGTGCCGGCGGGGGAGGCGCGGCTGGAGTCTCGGCGACGGTGGCCAGTGCTCCGGTGGGGATGAAATCGGCTCCGCGGGTGAGGACTTTGATGACGTCGGTGATGCGGACTTCGCCAAGGGACTGGATGGCTTTGATGACGCCGAGTTCGAAATGCAGGCGCTTGTTAGTCGCCCATTTCATGCGGCCTTCGGTCTCGGCGAAGACGTCGATGGCGGCAAGAATGCGGTCGGGCGCATATTCGTCAGCGGCGGCTAACAGCGCGGTCCACAGCGCGGCGGGGATGCCTTCGCCATCGGCGGATGGATCGAGCTTGGCGACTAACAGTGCACGCAGGCAGCCGATGAGTTCGCCGAGCAGTTGGGAAAGCTCGCGGCCGTTTTCCGCTTCGATCTGGATGAGCGAGAGGGCGGCGGGATTGTTGCGAGCGAGCAGCGCTTGAGTGAGCGCGGCGACTTTTTCCCGCGAGGTGAAACCGAAGACATCAAGAACGTTGGCCTCGTTGATGGTGTCGCCGCAGAAGGAGACGAGCTGGTCGAGCATCGACTGCGCGTCGCGCATCCCGCCGTCCGCGCCTTTGGCGATGGCCCAGGCGGCGGTGTCATCAAGGGCGATGCCTTCTTCCTTGGCGATGTGGAGCAGGTGCGCGGCGATGGTTTCCGTGGGGATCGGGCGGAGGTCGAAGCGCTGGCAGCGGGAGAGAATGGTGGGTAAAATTTTGTTAGCCTCGGTGGTGGCGAAGATGAATTTCACATGCGGCGGTGGTTCTTCGAGCGTCTTGAGCAGCGCGTTGAAGGCGGCGTTCGAGAGCATGTGGACCTCGTCGATGTAGAAAATCTTGAACTGCCCGCGGCTTGGGGCGAAGCGGACGGACTCGCGGAGATCGCGGACTTGTTCGACGCCGTTGTTCGAGGCTCCGTCGATTTCAAGCACGTCGAGCGAGCGGCCTTCGGCGATCTCGATGCAGACATCCTCGTCGGGATCGAAGTCGATCTTCGGGCCGTCGGTGCAGTTGAGCGCCTTGGCGAGAATGCGGGCGGTGGAGGTTTTTCCGGTGCCGCGCGGGCCGACGAAGAGGTAGGCATGGGCCAGCCGCTTTTGGGCGATGGCATTGCGAAGGGTCCTGACGACGTGGTCCTGTCCGAGGACGTCGTCGAAGGTTTTGGGTCGATATTTCCGGGCGAAGACCTGATAGCTCACGGGCGGACTGTAGGGATGGCGGCGGGTTTGTCATGGCTGAGTTTTCAGGAAAGTCGCGAAAGTTTGTAGGACGGGATTGATGGGCGGCGGGAAATCGGTAGGGTGCCCCCAATGGATGGGCCACGAGACGCAGGAAACCGCCGGAAGCAGGGGAACAAGTGGTTCGGGTGGAGGGATATTTTCTACTTGGCGCTGATGGGAGTGACACTGGTGGTGAGCGGAAACTTGACCAAAGTGAAGCACGGGCTGAAGGAAGTTTTCTCGCCCCGCCCGGTGGCTGCGCCTGCTGGAGAGAAGGAAATTTCCCGGCGCGCCGAGGCGCAAATCCGCGCCGGCACGGACGAGAATCACCAACGCGAAATCGCCGCGCTCCGCCAACAGCTCGACGATGCCACCAAGCAAAACACCAAGGAAGCCGCTCCACCGACCCCGCCTCCCGAGGCTGAGCTTGGCTCCGTGACCGATGTTCGGAAGCTGCGCTCCGGCATCCCATTCAAGACCGAGGTGAAAGTCGAAAAGGGCGGCATCGCCTCCCGCGAGCGGATCGATGAAAAAAGCTACACCGCCACCTATCAGCTCTCGCTGCGGGTTCCCACGCCCGCGAAAACGCTAGCAGAACTCGAATCCTCCAGCCCCGAGCTTTCGAAAATCCTCCCCGGCATCCCGGCCCTCGTCGAGAAGGCGACCGTCTCCGCTTGGTTCGGCAAGCTCTACGACGACAAGGCAACCCGCGTGCGCCGCGATGCCAACTCGCTCAACGAACTCCTCACCAAGCACAACATCTACGACTGCGAAACCATCCTCCAACTCCAGTCCTCTAACGGCCG
>JAYTLO010000384.1:0-2885 GCA_043729385.1 Akkermansiaceae bacterium | reverse complement strand
AAAATCTCCGGAAACCTCATGAGCCTCGGCGCATTGGACTTCGGCATCATCGTCGATGGTTCTGTCATCATCGTGGAAAACTGCATCCGCCGCCTTGCGGAAGCCCAGCACCGCTTCGGCCGGCTGCTCACACTGGAGGAGCGCATGAAAACCGTCTTCGAAGGCACTAAGGAAGTTAGAAAAGCCACCATGTTCGGCGAACTCATCATCATGGTCGTCTATCTGCCCATCCTTACCCTCACCGGTGTTGAGGGAAAAATGTTCCATCCCATGGCCTACACCGTCCTCCTCGCTCTCGGCGGCGCGATGATTCTATCAGTCACATTCGTCCCCGCTGCCATTGCAATTTTCATGCGTGGAAAAGTTGCGGAGAAAGAGAACTTCCTCGTCCGGGGTGCAAAGGCCCTCTATCTTCCGCTGCTGAAAATCTCCGTTGCCAATCGCGGCGTGATCGCAGTCGCCGCCGCCGTGATCGTCGCGCTCAGCCTGTTGTTAGCCACCCGGATGGGCAGCGAGTTCATCCCGAATCTCGACGAAGGCGACCTCGCGGTTCACAGCCTGCGCGTGCCGGGCACCAGCCTTTCGCAAGCCATCCACATGCAGAACTCGGTGCAAAAGGCGTTCATGAAATTCCCTGAAGTCGCCGAGACTTTCTCGAAGATCGGCACTGCGGAAGTTGCCACCGATCCCATGCCGCCCAGTGTGGCCGACGGTTTCGTCATGCTCAAACCGCGCTCGCAGTGGCCGGACCCATCGCTGTCCAAACAAGACCTCATCAAACGGATGTCGGAATCGTTAGAACAGGTTCCAGGCACCAAATACGAATTCCTCCAGCCCATCCAGATGCGCTTTAATGAGCTCATCGCCGGTGTCCGCAGCGACGTGGCGGTGAAAGTCTTCGGCGATGACCTCGATGCACTCCTCGCCACCGGCAAGGAAATCGGAAAGATCCTCGAAACTATCCCCGGTGCGCAGGATGTCGGAGTTGAGCAGATCACCGGCCTGCCACTGATGAGCGTCAACCTGAAGCACGAAGCGCTCGCCCGCTACGGCCTCAGCGCTTCCGAAGTGCAGGACGTGATCGAAATCGCAATCGGCGGCAAGCAAGCCGGCCAGATCTTCGAAGGCGACCGCCGCTTCCCGCTCATCCTCCGCCTGCCGGAAAAGCTCCGCACTAACATGGATGCATGGAAGGACATCCCTGTTAGGATTAAGGCGGGTGCTCCGCTTCAAACCGTCGCGACCACCGCCAGCGACGTGCCGATGTTCGTGCCGCTCGGAGAACTCGCTGATTTTGAAGTCGGCCCCGGGCCTAACCAAATCAGCCGGGAGAACGGCAAGCGCCGCGTTGTCATCACTGCCAACGTCCGCGGCCGCGACCTCGGTTCCTTTGTCCGTGAAGCTCAGGAAAAAGTCCGTGGCGTAGAAATCACCCCCGGAAGCTGGATCACCTGGGGCGGAACCTTCGAGCAACTCATCTCCGCCTCGGAGCGTCTGAAAATCGTCGTCCCCGTCGCCCTCGTCCTGATTTTTGCGCTGCTGTTCATGACCTTCGGCAACATCAGGGATTCCATGCTCGTCTTCACCGGCGTTCCGCTCGCTCTTACCGGCGGAATCGTTGCGCTATGGCTGCGGGACATTCCCTTGTCGATCACCGCCGGTGTCGGGTTCATCGCTCTATCGGGTGTCGCCGTGCTCAACGGACTGGTGATGATTTCGTTCATCAACGACCTGCGGAAGGAAGGTATGGCCCTCGATGAAGCCGTCATCCAAGGCGCGCTCATGCGCTTGCGACCGGTGCTCATGACTGCCCTCGTCGCCGCACTCGGATTCGTGCCGATGGCGCTTGCCACCGGGACCGGCGCGGAAGTCCAGCGCCCGCTGGCCACCGTCGTCATCGGCGGAATCATCTCCTCCACTCTGCTGACACTCGTCGTCCTGCCCGGACTCTATCGGATCTTCCGCAGCAAGGAGACCGAGGAAGTCGGACTGGAAACCGCCTGAACCTAACCAATTGATCCAAAGACTCCATGAAACTGATCTTATTCCTCCTTGCAAACCTGCTGCTCACCCTGACCGCGTCCGCCCACGGTATTTCCGATGCCGACAAGGAGGGTATCCTCGCGGGCGGTAACCTCGAATACATCAAGCTGGGCGCATCGCACATGCTTACCGGTTACGACCATCTGCTGTTCCTGTTCGGCGTGATTTTCTTCCTCACGAAATTCAAGGACATCGTGAAGTTCATCACCGCCTTCACGCTGGGGCACTGCATCACGCTGGTGTTCGCCACGCTGCTTCACATCCAGGCGAACTTCTATCTGATCGACGCGGTCATCGCGATGACCGTCTGTTACAAGGCGTTCGATAACTTGGGCGGGTTCAGGAAATACTTCGCTTGCCAGTCGCCCAATCTACTCGCCGCGGTGTTCCTGTTTGGTCTCATCCACGGCTTCGGCCTTTCCACCCGGCTGCAGCAACTGCCGCTCGGTCAGGAAGGTCTCGTGCTGAGAATCCTGTCGTTCAACGTCGGCGTCGAAATCGGCCAGATCGTCGCTCTGGCGGGCATGTGGATCGTTCTTTCGCAATGGCGCAAGAGCACCACGTTCCTTCAATTCAGCAAGGTCTCTAACGTCTTACTGATGGCCGCCGGTCTACTTCTGCTCGTGATGCAACTGCATGGCTACCAGCATTCGCGTTTCGTCGAGGATTTCCCCATGAACAAGGACGAGCACTATCACATCCACGAAGCCATGGACACCAACCGCGATCTCGAAACCACTGAGGTTGTCGAATAACCGATCCCAAACCACCAACATTCTTCGCCGGAAATCCGGCAAGCCCCACAAATAACAAAATCAAATTGTATCTATGAAAAAGCCAAC
>JAYTLO010000383.1:0-1068 GCA_043729385.1 Akkermansiaceae bacterium | reverse complement strand
CTCGCCGCCATCGCCTGATTGCCCAGTCAGCCGGTTTCACCCATCTCTAACGAAACAAGCGGACCGGTTCACCGGTGCCGCTTTTTTCATCTCTACCATGGCCGAATCACCACCACCTAACCGCGCCGCCGCCGCCGCGAAGATCGCTGCCAATCCTTCGGGCTACAAAGTCTGTGAAGGCTGCGATTCCATCGTCGGCAGTGGAGCCGCGCTTTGCCCGAACTGCCACAGTTACCGCTTCGACTCCTCGCCAGAGCGGGTCGTGCTTCAGGCGCGCATTCTCGGCTCCCGCGAGCAGACTTCGGTCACCGCGAATGACCTCGGTTAGTTTCCAATGAGCGCCTCCATTGGATTCAAGGAGTGGCAGGTGGTGTGCGACGCATTGGCTGCGGGCCGGCAGTCGATTCTCCTGCGCAAAGGCGGCATCCACGAAGGCCGTCAGGGATTTTCTTTTGCCCATGAATCATTTTTTCTCTTTCCCACCCGGTTCCACGCTTTAGCCGACCAAGTCCGGGAAGGTGAGGTGAATGTCATGCCCGAGTGGCAACCCGGCGACGTAATCCGCATCACTCATCATGCCGAAGCCGCGTGGGCGGTCACTCTAACCGACTGGGAAAAAGTTGCCCGGCTGGAGTCGCTCCATATCTACTCGGAGCAAACCGTCAGGGATCGCTACGATTGGGAAGGCAAAGGCATGGCATCCGGCAGCATTCATGTGGCGTTGGTGCGGGTCCGTGAGTTGGCGGAGCCATGGGAATTTTCCTATGAGACGAAGTACGGCGGTTGCCGCAGTTGGATCAATCTCCCCGAGCCACCGGCGGATTGGCAAAAAACCGCGCGACCGGTGATCGATGACGAGGCATTCGCCGCTGTGGCTGCGAGAAGTGCGCCATGAGCCCGCCCGACCGTCTCTGAAGCTGCCCCATGTCACTCCGAACTTGGCACTCGCAAAGCCGAATAACTTCGTTAGCGTCGCAGGGTGTTTCAGATCGTTTTCAACGAAATCAGTGCGGCGGAGCTTTCCCAGTTAGAGACGCTTGAGCAGCTCGAGTTGCTGGAGGAATTCAA
>JAYTLO010000382.1:0-6416 GCA_043729385.1 Akkermansiaceae bacterium | reverse complement strand
CCGCAGTTCTTCCTCCTAACCTACCTATCCAGCGAAGAATATCTCACGATGTCCGACATTGCGAAAAAGATGGGCCACTCGACCGCCGCTGCCACCGGCTTAGTCGATCGGTTGGAAAAATTGTGCTATGTTGAGCGAGTGCACGCTGCTGAAGATCGCCGTAAAATCATGGTCCGCATCACCTCAAAAGGAATCGAACTCGTTTCGAAGATGCGCACGGAAATCGCGAACGATCTGGCTGGCATTCTGGCAGGTATGGATGAAGACCAGGCTGAAGCCGTCGAACACACCAAGCGCGCCATTCAAGGCCGTGCGATCGCGTGATCAATTAGGTTTCACCTCTGAATAAACCAGCTTGGCGAATCCTCAGCGCCTCCGTTACCGTCCCCGGGTGACGGAGGCGTTCCCCTTTTTAGATCCTTTGAATTCCATCCCCGGCGTCCGCGTCGCATGGATCGGGCGGGTTCCAGATTTAACCATCAGCGGTGACCGGGATGAGGCTATGAAACTATTGCGCCCCTACCATGAGTCAGCAGTTGCGAATTTCGCAGGACCGTCCGCCAACTGGTGGCGCGCGGAACAAGTGCATGGCATCCATGTGGCCGTCGTTCCCGGTAGCTCCCAAATCCTAGCAGCCGATGGACTACCGGTTGTTCCTGATTGCGATGGACTCGTCACTCGCCAACCTGGGGTCGTCCTTGCGATCTACGCGGCGGATTGTGGGGCCATCTGGCTTGCGGATCAGGAAACAGGTGCCATCGGATTGCTACACTCCGGACAAAAGGGCACTGAAGGGAACATTTTCAAGGTGGCACTTAGCGTAATGGCGGAGCAATTCGGCACTCGGCCTGAGAATTTGACCGCAGTGCTCAGCCCGTGCATCAGGATGCCTGATTACGATGTGGATTTTGCCGGAGAAATTGGCAAGCAAGCCGCCCGCGCTGGGGTCGGGCACTTTCTCGACTGCGGGTTGAACACCGCAGCTGACTTGCAACACAACTACAGCTACCGCCGCGAATCCGGGAAAACCGGCCGGATGATGGCCCTGATCGTCCGTGATATTTTGCCATGAGCCACTTCACCCTCCTAGCCCCGGCCAAGCTGAATCTTTCGTTAAGCGTGCTCGGCAAGCGCGACGATGGATTTCATGAGATCGATACCTTGATGGTCAAACTGCCGGGATTGGCCGATAGACTCGAGTTCTACGAAGCTGACGATTTCTCGTTCGACTGCGACGATCCGAGTGTACCAGGCGACGATGGAAATCTCGTCGTCAAAGCGGCAACAGCCTTCAAAGCCGCCGCTGGGATTCGCTGGCGGTGCTTGATTTCACTCAAGAAAATCATCCCCCACGGGGCCGGCTTGGGCGGCGGAAGCAGCGATGCCGCGATGACATTGCTTGGACTCAACCGGCTTCATAACCACCCGCTCGGGGTGGAAACTTTGCACCAACTTGCAGCGTCGCTTGGTTCGGACATTCCGTTTTTTCTCACCACTGGAGCCGCTCGCTGCACCGGGCGAGGCGAGAAGATCGAGCCTGTCCCCTCGCCTCCCGCACTCTCAATCCTTCTTCTAAAGCCATCCTTCGGCGTTGCAACACCTGATGCATACGATAGGCTGAAGCGATCGTTTGAACTTCCAGGCATTTGCTACACTCCACAAGAAGTTCACGGCATTTCGCTGATGAATGATTTAGAGCGACCCGTTTTTGAGAAGCACCGTTTCCTTGCTGAACTCAAACAATGGCTTCTGGAGCGCAGGGAAACCGCTGCCGCTATGATGAGCGGCTCCGGGGCCACGATTTTCGCAGTGCTTCACGACGGAGCAGACGCAAACATTGTGGCCGCAGCCGCCCGCGCCGAACTCGATCCCGGCCTGTGGCACTGGGCAGGATTTTCGGAAGGCAATCATTAGGTCATAAAACGCAAGCCTCGTTTGACAAGCGGCGCGAGTTTCCTCTAGGTTCCCCGCCCCGACGCCGACGTCGGTCCCATTTATTATGAACATTGTTGTCGAGAAGCAGCCAAAGTGCGTCGCCACCCTGCGTGTGGAAATCCCAGTGGATAGAATCAACGGCCAGCGCGATCAGATCGTCAAAGGCTACACCAGCAAGGCCCGCGTCCCCGGTTTCCGCCACGGAAAAGCACCACGCGCGGTTGTCGAAAAGCGTTTCCAGAAGGAGATCGACGAGGAACTGAATGGCGTCCTCATCAACGAAGCCTACGACGAAGCACTCAAGCAAGAGTCGCTTAACGTGCTCGATTTCGGAGTTCCGGAAGACATGACAACGCTGGCCAACGGAAACATCACTTTTGTTTCGAAACTCACACTCGCTCCAGAAGTCACGCTTCCTGAGTATAAAGGCGTCAGCGTGACGGTGCCGCCTTACGCAGTCCCGGATGAGGAAATCGAAGCCCAACTCACGGCCCTGCAAGAGCGTTACGCGGATTTCAATGACATCGAAGGCCGCGCTGCAGAGATGGGCGATTTCGCCGTCGTGGATTACACGTCCACGGTCGATGGCAAACCAACCGAAGAATTTCTCGGCAAACCTGCGGGTTACCTTTCCAGTCGTGAAGGCTTCTGGGTGCGCCTTGATGAAAAAGCGTTCCTCCCCGGATTCGTCGCGCAACTCGTGGGCATGAATGCCGAGGATGCCCGCGAAATCACGGTCACGCTGCCGGAGGATTTCCCGATCGAAGAGCTTCGCAATCAGCAGCTCATTTTTCAAACCACAGTCAAGGAACTCAAGCAAGCTGTGCTCCCAGCCCTTGATGACGAACTCGCTGAACTTATCGCACCGGGCAAGACGATGGATGCCATCAAAGACATCATCCGCGAAAATATGGAAGGCGAGCGCCGCCGCAAAATCGATGATATGAAGGTCAACCAGATCGTCGCCCATTTTAATGCGCAGATGAATTTCGACCTTCCTGACGAACTCGTCACCCAGGAAACTCAGTCCCAGGCCGATGCCATGGTGAAACGCGGCGTCCAGTCCGGAATGAGCGAGGGCGAAATCGAATCCCAACAGAACGAAATTTTCGCCAGCGCCGGTGACCAAGCTGTCTCTAACCTTCGCACAAATTTCATCCTCCAGGAAATCGCGCGGGCCGAAAAAATCACCGTCACTGACTCCGAATTGGTCAATCATCTCGTGCAAATCGCCAATTCCCGCAAGCTCGCACCGAAGAAATTCATCAAGGACCTGCAGCGCGGCGGTCGCATTCCAAGCATTCGCAGTTCAATGTCCATCGGCAAGACGATTGACTTCCTCGTCCAGCACGCGAACGTGGTCGAGTCAAAAGAAACCACCCTCGATGCTTAACTTCCAATCCCCTTCCATGAATCCATCCACGCCGCCGAAAAACTACTACGTTCCCGTCGTCGTGGAGCAGGATGGACGCGGTGAGCGCTCATTCGACATCTACTCACGCCTCCTCAAGGATCGCATCATCTTCATCGGCGTGCCGATCGATGACTTCGTGGCCAACTCAGTGATCGCCCAACTTCTGTTCCTACAAATGCAGGATCCGAAGAAAGACATTCACATTTATATCAACTCGCCCGGCGGTTCGGTCACCGCAGGCTTGGCGATGTATGACACGATGCAATTCCTAACATGCGACGTGAACACCTACTGCATCGGCATCGCCGCCTCAATGGGTTCTGTATTACTAACAGCAGGGACAAAGGGTAAACGTTTTTGTTTGCCAAACTCCCACGTCATGATCCACCAAGTGTCGGGTGGTGCCCAAGGAACAGCTTCCGATGTGGAGCGCACCATTGGCTTCATGTTCAATCTCAAGAAGCGCCTGAATGGAATCATTGCCTTCCACACCGGCAAATCCATCGAGCAAGTCGAGAACGACTCGGACCGCGATAACTACATGACCGCCGAACAAGCCGTGGCCTACGGACTCGTGGATAAAGTGCTCGAAAGCCGCAAGCAGCTTCCAGACGTGGTCGTCGCGAACCTCGAAGACAAAAAGCCCGACGCTTAACGTTTCAAAGGTGCCAGCATGACTGGCACCCACAATCCCCACCCATTGCAATTCCACCATGGCTCGCGCTTCCAATCTAACGATGTGCTCTTTCTGCGGAAAGAGCCACTCGGAGGTTAAAAAACTTATCGCCGGTCCCGGTGTCTATATCTGCAACGAGTGCATCGAAGTATGCTCTAACATTCTAGAGAAAGAACTCGGTGGAGCGCCTTCGAAAGGTAAAACTCCAGCCGAGAAACCGGGTTTCAAAATCCCCGCACCTGCCGCCATCTTGGCAAAACTCAATGAGTTCGTGATCGGCCAGGAAAACGCGAAAAAGGTGCTCTCGGTTGCTGTTTATAACCACTATCAACGCCTCCGCCAAGATCAGGCAAAGGTCGGTGAAGAGTTCCGCGATGTGGAAATTGAGAAATCCAACATCATGTTGCTTGGTCCCACGGGTTCGGGCAAAACCCTACTGGCTCGCACGCTCGCGCGGGTGTTAGACGTGCCGTTTTGTATCGTGGATGCCACCACACTCACCGAAGCCGGCTATGTCGGTGAGGATGTGGAAAACATTATCTTGCGCTTGCTGCAAGCTTCCGACTTCGATGTCGCCCGCGCCGAGCGTGGCATCATCTACGTCGATGAAATCGATAAGATCGGTCGCAAGACTGAGAACGTTTCGATCACCCGTGATGTCTCCGGCGAAGGTGTCCAACAGGCTTTACTAAAGATTCTCGAAGGCACCATTTGCAACGTCCCGCCCCAAGGCGGGCGCAAGCATCCGCAGCAAGAGTACATCCAAGTCAACACCGAGAAAATCCTCTTTATCGTAGGTGGTGCATTCGTCGGGCTTGAAGACATGGTCCGCCGCCGCCTAGGCAGCAATACCCTCGGGTTCCATGCCGACGCTTCGAAGGAAAACCTCGACGATCCATCGGTAAATGTTCTGGAAAAAGTCCAACCCGAAGATCTCCTTCACTTCGGCCTCATCCCGGAATTCATTGGTCGCCTTCCTGTTCTTTCATCACTCAGAAAACTCACTGAGGACGAACTGATGTCGATTCTCACCGAGCCAAAGAACGCGCTGATCAAGCAATATGGCAAACAGCTCGCGATGAACGACGTGAAGCTCCGGGTCACTCGGGATGCCCTGCGCGCCCTCGCTGAAGAAGCCGTCCGCCGCGGCACTGGTGCCCGTGCCTTGCGCTCGATCTTTGAGAAAATGATGCTCGACGTGATGTTCGACATCCCATCCCGCGAGGACATCGAATCGGTGACTATCAACCGTCAGGTAGTGCTTGGCGAGCGCCCGCCTAACATCCGCCGCAAGCGCGCCGATCAAGACGCAGCTTGATGCTATTTCGCTATCTTCTTCTCGTCAGGACACGAATCGGAACTTGATTCACAAGCCAGAACTGCTAGTCATTGAGAGTCATCCAGTGCCAACCGCGCTGATGCCGAGAAACCAACAACCAACAACCAACAAAACATGAAAATCGCTAAATACCTTGTCATCGCTGCCGCTACTTCAATCCTCGCTGCATCATGCTGCCCAAGCGCACCGGCGCCAGCGCCAGCACCGATGACTCAATCATCGAAATAATTCCACATTTCAAGGCCCGGCCCGCCGCAAGGTGAGCCGGGCTTTTTATTGCCCAAATTTCTAACCTCCAGCCGCTAGAGTGACGATCTCGATGCGAGCTCCCGCCTCCACCTGCACACTCGGATAGTCGCGAGGAAAAATCGCGCGTTCATTGAGTTCCACAACGACTGGCTTGCCCCCAAAACCAATACTTTCCAACAGCTCGCTAACCGAAACTGCGAACTCTAACTCATGAGGCTGGCCATTCAATTGGATGATCATGATCGAAAAATTTCACCTCCACTGCGCGAGTTGTTCGGGAAACGGGCAGTCCTTGCAGTCCGAGAAATCCTCAAGGCAAAAGTCCTGATAGACCTGCAACAAAGCCTGATGATGGCAAACCCGGCGCATCCACGGCAGCGCCGATTTGGTCGAGCCAAACAAGCGCAGCCCGCAGCGCTTGACCTTGTCGTTCGCCGCTGAGTTCCGCAGTTTGTGATAGCTCTGCCAAGACATCCCGTCTTCGTGAATGGCGAGCGGAGCCAAGTGATTTGCGATCAATTCAAGCGCCTGCGCCCGCCCGAACAACGCCACTCGCTGTGCGGATGCTGCCGAGGTCAGCGTGTGGCGATGGCTCCAAAACTCGTGGTCTAACGTTTGTAAAAAGTCGATCACTGGCTTAGCTGAAAACGGTCGTACCAGCGCGAGACGCCGGTATTGCGGCCAGACTTTCACCAGAGCTGTCAGTGCTCCCACTCGCCGGTGGGGATGATTTGCCGGGCGTTGGCCGTGTGTTTTCCAAGGAATTACCCTATCCTCGGTCGCCTCGAAACGAGCCCGGTTTT
>JAYTLO010000381.1:0-1002 GCA_043729385.1 Akkermansiaceae bacterium | reverse complement strand
GAAAGCCAACTCGCTGAGCACCTTGCCGGTGCCCTCGGCCACCGCACTCAAAGGGTCTTCGGCGACGTGAACCGGCAGACCCGTCTCTTCGGAGAGCAGTTTGTCCAAGCCCCGGAGCAAGGCACCCCCGCCTGCGAGGACGATGCCACGGTCGACGAGGTCGGCGGAGAGTTCCGGCGGACAGCGCTCCAAGGTGACGCGCACCGCATCAATGATGCTGTTGAGCGGCTCCAGCAAGGCTTCGCGGATTTCCTGGGAAGTGACGGTGATGGTTTTGGGCAGACCGGCCACCATATCGCGCCCCTTCACTTCCATGGTGGTTTCCTTGGCCATGGGATAGGCGGATCCCAAACGGATTTTGATATCTTCGGCGGTGCGCTCTCCAATCATCAGGTTGTAGGCGCGCTTCATATACTGCACGACAGCTTCGTCGAGTTCATCGCCCGCCACGCGCACACTGCGGCTGTAAACAATCCCACTCAGCGAAATCAAAGCCACTTCAGTAGTTCCACCGCCGATGTCGACGATCATGTTGCCACTGGCTTCCTGCACTGGCAGGCCTACTCCGATCGCGGCGGCCATCGGTTCCTCAATCAGGTAAACTTCGCGGGCTCCTGCCATGGTCGCACTCTCCTTCACGGCGCGTTTTTCCACTTCGGTGATGCCGCTGGGCACCGCGATGACCACGCGGGGCCGGGCCATTCCCCGACGATTGTGGACCTTTTGGATGAAGTGGCGCAACATCGCCTCCGTGACTTCAAAGTCCGCAATCACGCCGTCTTTGAGCGGGCGGATAGCGACGATGTTGCCGGGAGTGCGTCCGAGCATTCGTTTGGCGTCATCGCCTACCGCCAGCACCTCCATGGTGCCTGCTTTGACCGCGACAACAGACGGCTCGCGCAGTACGATGCCGTGGTCTTTGACGTAAACGAGAGTGTTGGCGGTGCCTAGGTCGATGCCGATATCATTGGAAAACCAGCCGAAAAGTTTGGCGAACATGAA
>JAYTLO010000380.1:0-9962 GCA_043729385.1 Akkermansiaceae bacterium | reverse complement strand
TGCGAAACCTCTTTGGTAAGCCCGCTGGACTGAAGATCCGTGTCGAGATGCCGAAGCGTTTTCAGCAGCTCATGATAGACCCGTTGGGCGGTGTCTACCTTGAGGCGTGGCTGCTTCCAGATCTGCCCGGAATCCACTTCACGAGCGTGGAAGAGATCGACGATTTCCTGAGCGTGATTGAAGTCAGTCAGTGCCGCGAGGATGCCCTTTTTTTCCTCTGTCTTCGCTTCTGCCGAATACCGATAGCCAGAATAAGCGATCACTCCTTTTTGAGTGAGCACTAAGACGTATGGCACCACATCCTGATTCCAGACAAGCCGATGAAGTTCGTGGGCGGCAGCCGCATCATCCGCCGTGCAGACGTAAACCACGGGCAGGAAACGATGGGCTTTTGTTTCCAAATCGCGGACCCCATAAACCCCTTCAACCCTCCACCGGGGGGCTTTTGGTCTCTTGCGATCCAGCGCCTTACGGAAAATATGGCCGTAGCTCGGCTCTGATTCGAATTTCCCATCTTCGCGCCGGAGAAAACACGGCGAACCCTCGTATCCAAGCCGGGCAAGCAATTTTTCAAGGTTCATGGCAAGGAGGAAAAACTGGGAATGGTTGGTTTACGCGGTGGCACCTTGCCTGATCAAACCCGGACTGTGGAGGCTTTTTGGAAATGATTTTTGCCCCTCTGAATTCGGTTTTTGCCAGAAAGGCTGTTCGTCACACTTCGGAGGGAGACCTTTGAAGTGTTCATAAGGACACCTGAGTGCACGCCATTTCTGCTCGTTTGGCCAACAAATAATCAGCGCCGACGGGGCTTTTCCTCTCAGCGTTTGAATTTTGAATTCATGGAGATAGCGAAGCCACCGAAGGATCTGGATTTGTGGCCATGCGAGGTCCACGAACGGAGCGGAGGTCTTCCGGCGTGACTTTTTTCTCTTCAAGCAGCCGGAGCAGCGTGTTGACGAGTTGGCTCGGGTATTCCCGGCCGTTTTCCCAGCGCGAGAGGGATTTCTTGCCGCAGCCGAGAAGGTCGGAGAGTTGGTCTTGCGAAAGGGAAAGACGTTCGCGCAAAGCCCGGATGTCCGAGTCGGCAAGCAGGCCCATGTAGCGGGCCTGGGTTTTGTCGATGAGGATGGCGGACTCGGGAGTCACCATTTCGTTGCCGAAATCATCGGTGTAAACGTCAATTTGAAGGGTGTTCACCTTGACGGCCGCACGGTGCTCCGTGGCGGGGATGTAGATGTCGAAGGGAACTTGTTTGGTTTTCATGGTCGTTGTTGTGCTTGGGCGATTCGCCTTGCGAGGTCGCCCGTTAAATCGATGTGGAGCGAAAAAAGATCGATGGTGATCTTGTCCGCAAATAGGCCGATCTTGGCGTATAGAGGCTTCGGACCACTCAGTGGATGAGGGGAGAGAAATCCATAGACCACCTGGCTTCCGGCATTTTTCGGAGGGTTGGGTTTGGGGAATCATGCCGATGACGCGCTCGCCCCAGATGCCGGGTTGCTGGAGCGTTTTGGCGAGCCGGGAAAAGGCGTCGTATGGCATTCCAAATTGTTGCCAATCCTGCCGCGCCCGGAGGGACCAGCGGATTTGCGCCGGCGCGCCTTTTTTGAGAATACGGATGACCGACTCGCACCAGTCCTGAGGTAGAGGTTCGACTGGATTCATGGCAGTGGCACCGGGACATGGGGCCAAGTTGCCAATTGATACCCTCTCGTCAAGCGGTGTTTTCCCACGCTTTCGCGGGAAGTTGGGGGGATGAACCTCAACAGGTGATTACCACCCATCTGAAGTGGCAAAGCCGACGATGCACAGCCGCCTCTAAGGCGATATAACCGTTCGATGTTCATAAGATCACTGGACTACAGGTCATGTTCGGGCCTTTTGCCATCAAATAAAACTGCTTTGCCAACCTCCGCTCTTTCCCTCCGCGCAGGTCTCGTTTATACTGTCGAGGGTCGTTTCGCCTCTGGAATGAGGCCCCGATTTCTCCCGATCATTTTACAAAAACCATTTTGGATGGAATTACCCCGACACAACTCCACATCGACTTCCGGACGCGGCGTCCAACGGCCATCGACTTCTTCCGCCCCACCGCAGACCAGCGAGCAGCTTGCACTGCCCTTAACCGAGAGCGAACGCGCGGATTCTTGGAAGCAGCTCAGCTCGCTCCATCCCGGGAATCGTTTCCGGTTGATGTTTGGAATGCCATTTTTGCCCGAAAATCCAAACAGAAGGACGTCCCGCTAATTCCTCTGGAGAGACTCGGCATTCGTCACGACGAGGATGGGATGCTGAGCTCGGATTTTCTGTTGGCGTTACCGAGCGGGGCAGAGGCGAATCCTTACCGGGATGATGACTGGAACGTCGTTTACAAATTCTTCTTTCTTGGGGAAGGCGGTGCGGGGAATTGTTCCCCTATTCACCAATTTGGAGCGGAAGGTTGCCGTGATCTGGCTTAATTCAAATGGGTGGCTCATCAGCGATCAGCATCCCGACGCAACATCGTGCGGACCGCGAAGGAAATGCGACGACATGGACACGCGGAAGACGGACGTCGTTCTCACCCCCGCGGCTCCCCAAAAGCTTCGATGAATTCCTATTTGATTTTTTCTCGGCAGGGTTCACAAGCTGCGGGCATGGCGAAGGCAAAGGACGAGAACCGGGTGGTGGTGAAGGTGTTTATCTATGGAATTCAACCACAGATCTGGCGGCGGTTTTCGATTTCCTCGGAGATCACGTTCGTCCAGTTCAGCGATGCGGTGCAGTCGGTGATGGGCTGGGATAATAAGAGTCCGCATGAGTTCCGCCATGGTAAGGGGAAGCGCCTCGTCGATGTCATTGGCCCCATCGGCCTGGAAGATCAGACGGCGGGCGAGTTCCAAGACGAGGCAGTGCTGACAGTGAAGGATTTCATCGGCAAACGCCGGGTGCCGATCCGGATTCTTTATCGCTATGATTTCGCGGACGAATGGATTCATGAGATCGTCTTCGAAAAATGGACGGCGGGTGAAGGCGGGCCGGTGGTGTTAGAAGGCGAGCGGGCGTGCCCACCTGAGGACTTCGGCGGGACTTTTCAATACATGCAGGCGTTGCACGGCGAGATCGAGTGGGCGCATCCGGGGTATGATCCCGAGGCGTTCGACGCCAAGCTAGTTAGTTTCGAGCAGAAGAAGGCGGTGAAAAAGCGGAAGGGATGTTAGGGTGACAAGGGGTTGCAAATCGCAACTCCATGGGCGCGAGTGAAACGACTTTGCACGCCGGAAACCAATGATTTGGCTGCATTGGCCAGCTTTTAGGCGTTGGCATGGGTTCTGCGAAAATAGCCGCCACGCTCAGTGCCCGAAACCGGGTTGGCGAAACCAACAACTAACAACCCAAGCTATTATGAAATCTGCAATCCAATTATTCTGCGTGATCACCGTGGGCTGTGTGCTCCCCTTGGCCGCACAACAAACCACCACCGAGACGACGGAGACGACGAGTTCCGCCGCAGGCACCACGGAGACCACCACCACCACGACGACCTTCAACCCCCAAGCTCGCAGCGGAGTGGTCACCTATTTCGAGACCTACAAGGGCAACCCTCACGGTCTGCCACCGGGCTGGGTCACCAAGGTGAAGGCGAAGGATGTGCCAGTGGCGTGGAGAACCAGCCGGATCGCGCCAGGAGCGGTCGTGACCGAAACGCAGCGTTCCTATCTGGTCGATGCGCCACCCGAACTGATCAAGGTTTTACCCGCTCCCTCCGGAGGAGTCCGCTACTACGTGGCTGGTAGTAACGTCGTGGCGGTGGATTCCAGCTATAAGATCGTGGATTCCATCCAAGTTCCGACCATCAAGTATGAGGAGGACGATGGAGAGGTGGAGATCGAGACCGAGAGAAATGGCCGCAAGACTAGGATCGAGGTGGATAAGAGTGACGGCGAAGTCGAAATCGAGAAAGAAGAGGATTGAATTTCCGATGATGCGATCCGTGTCCGGGCCGCATGAAATTTCCCTAACAATCAGGGCGGCGTACGAGAGTGCGCCGCCTTTTTAATTGTTGATGAGCCGGATGCCGTTCTTCTCGATGGAGATCTTGCCCTTTTTGAAAAGCGCACCGGTGGCTTGCTTGAAGGTGCGTTTGCTGACTCCTAACTCCTCGTTGATTTCCGCAGCAGGGCTGTGATCGCCGAGTGGCCAGAAGCCGCCGCGGGCTTCGAGCTCTGCTAGGATCTGGCCTTCGAGGTCATCGACCTTCGCGCGACCGGCGGCGTGCAGGCTCACGTTGATTTTCCCGTCCGGGCGGATGGCGGTGATGTAGCCTTTGAGCGATTCTCCGGGCTGGAGGTCTTGGAAAACTTCGTTGGCGAAGAGCAGGCCGCTGTGGCTGCCCTCGATGATCACCTTGTAGCCGAGGTCGGTTTTTCCAAAAACGATGAGATTCACTTCCTGCTCTAACCGGAAATCGTGCGGGCCTTGGTCCATGTGCCGAGCGATGCGGGTGGAGGCGATGATGCGGCCGTTTTGCGCGTCGATGTGGACGTGGACGATGTAGTTTTTCCCCACGTCCATGCGAACTTTTTGCTCGCGGAATGGGACGAGCAAATCCTTCGGTAAGCCCCAGTCGAGGAACGCGCCGACGCCGGTGACGTCCACGCATTTCAGCCGGGCGAACTGGCCGGGCATGACCTTCGGCGACTTGAGCGTGGCGACCGGGCGGTCCTCGGAATCATGGTAGAGGAAGACGTCCAGATGCTCGCCGATGCTTGAGCCACGCGGGATTTCGCGGTGAGGCAGGAGGATTTCCCCGAGTTCGCCGCCATCGAGAAAAAGCCCGAAGGATTTCTCGTGGAGGATTTGGAGGGATGCGCGTTCGCCGATTTTCGCCATGGCGGGACGTTGGACCGCAGGCGGACGGGAGTCGATGGCGATCTGTGAATCCACGCGCGACAAGCACCGCAAGTCCCGCTAATTTCGCCGCGCCCATGCACGACCTCCGCACCTGCGCCGCCGCCCTCGGCCTTGAAAAAATCGAACGCCACCTCTTCCTCTGCGCGGACCAAACCGAGCCGAAGTGCTGCGCCAAGGAAGCCGGGCTGGCGTCTTGGGAATTTCTAAAACGGCGCTTGAAAGAACTCGGCCTCACCACCGGCACCGCCCCGAAAATTTTCCGCACCAAGGCGAACTGTCTGCGGGTCTGCCTCCACGGCCCGATCGCCGTGGTCTATCCGGAAGGCGTCTGGTATCACTCGTGCACGCCGGAGGTGTTAGAGAAAATTATCCAACAGCACCTGATCGGCGGGAAGGTCGTCACGGAGTTTGCCTTTGCGGTGAACCCGCTAGAAACCGTGTCTGACGCGTCTGGTGGGGAGCCGTGAATTCCTTACCGAGGCCAAGTCACCGCCATGAAGCCCGAAGACTTCAGGCGCTCTTTACTCAATCCAGAAGCTCGGCGTGACTGCCGGTGCGGACAAATATAGCAGCCTCATTCGTGAGCTGATAGATGAGCAACCAATCACCGCCAAGGTGGCACTCTCGATAATCTTTGAGATTTCCGGTGAGTGCGTGATCCCGGTTATTGGAAGGCAGAGGCTTCCCATCTGCGGGCAAATCAATGACTTCACCCAGCCGACTCATATCGCGACCGGTGCGCTTGATCCGTTCGACGTCTTTGCTGAACTTCTTCTTGAAGATGAGTTCGCGCATCAGATTCCCAGTGCGGCTCTTGCTTCTTTGGCGGTGCGATGGCGAGGTAAGCCATCAATCGGCTCGTTCATCGCTTCGAGCGTCTCAGCGTTGACCCGAGTTGGATTCAGCCCGTGTTGTTCGATGAAGGCGATGAACTGCTCGTAAGGGATGATGACCTCCACCGGCTTTCCAGAGCGGTCAAAGCGGGTGTTCTTTTCAAGAAGGAGTTCAACAGTCATGGAGGAGAGATTAGTCCTCGATTCTCGGTTTTCGAGTCTTGATTTGACTCCTCTCCGGTGCGGTTAGCGGCAAGCCGTGATTGCCTCGGTGGAAATCGGGATCAAGACTCGCGCATGAACGCTGCCCTTGAAACATTGATGCTCGCCTTCGCGGCGGATGGTGGAATTGCCACGCCCAGACGCGCGTTATTCATCGGCGCGGAGCCGCATTCGGTGCTGAAAGAGTGGCCGGACGTGATCGGTTGGCAGCCGCTGAAGCCACGGGCCGCCGCATGGGAGCGGGCGGGTTTTTCGCGAGCCGAAGATCTGCCGGTTGGCAAATGGCCGGTGGTGATGATCCTTCCAGGCAAGTCTCGGGATGAAGCACTGGCTTGGTTCGCGAGGGCGCGTGAGCGGTTAGAGCCGGGCGGGAAATTGGTCGTCGCCATGCCTAACACCGCTGGGGCGGGGCGTTTCGAAAAGGAACTCGCCAAGGCCACGGGCAGTATTGTCTCGCTGCAAAAACACAAGTGCCGGGCCTTCCATGCGAGCGAGGACGGAACTTGGAACGAGGCGCTTTTCGACGAATGGCGCACGCTCGGTGAGCGGCGTGAAATTGCCGGCTTCACCGTGGAAGCCGGGATTTTCAGCAGCGATCACATCGATCCTGGTTCACAGCTTTTAGCCGATCACTTGCCCGCGCATTTTCACGGCAGCGTCGCCGACCTAGGCGCGGGGTGGGGATTTCTATCAGACGCGCTGCTGAAGCGCTGCCCGAACATCGAGCGGCTGGACTTGTTCGAGGCGGATGCGCGGTCCCTGGCCTGCGCGCGCATCAATCTAGCAGGACGTGAGCGGGAGATCGGCTTCCACTGGCACGACGTCACCACCGGCTTGCCCGGACTTTATGATGCCATCGTGATGAACCCGCCGTTCCACACTGGCCAAGCGACGGACGTGGACCTCGGCCGCGCCTTTCTCAAGGTGGCCGCCGCCTCGCTCAGGCGTGGGGGAAAATTACTGCTGGTCGCTAACCGCCAACTTCCCTACGAAGCCGCTCTCGAAGCCAGCGGCCTCGCGTGGCGCAAGGTCGCAGAAGATCGCATTTATAAAATCCTCTCGGCGGAAAAGCGGTGATCTTCAAGGAACGCGAGATTCATCTCGGCTTTCATTCATTCATTTTCATCTCTGTCTCCTCCATGAAACTCGTCAAACTCCTCGCCAATCTCGGCTACGGCTCTCGCAAGGAAGTCCAGCGCCTGATCCGCTCCGGTGCTGTCACCGACGACACCGGCCTGGTGTTAGGCGAAAACGATGTCCCGCCCCACGACCTGATCCGCCTTCGCGGTGAGGCGCTCGATCCGCCTGCGCCACTGGTCATCATGCTTCACAAACCGGACGGCTACACGTGCAGCAGCGAGGACCCTGGCTCGACGATTTATGATCTACTGCCAGAGCGTTTCGCCCACCGCAACCCGGGACTCAACCCCATCGGCAGGTTGGATAAGGACACCACGGGCCTGCTTCTTCTAACTGACGATGGCAAGCTCCTTCACAAGATCATCCATCCCAAATCCAATTGCCTGAAAGTCTATCAGGTCCAGCTAGATCGCCCGCTGGAGGGCCACGAAGGTGAGTTGTTCGCGGCCGGCACCTTGGTGCTAAACAGCGAGGCCCGGCCCTTGCTGCCCGCCGTGTTAGAAGTGCTGAGCGAGAAGGAAGCGTTAGTCACGCTGCATGAGGGCCGCTACCATCAGGTCCGCCGGATGTTCGCCGCAGCAGGCAATCATGTGCTCGGCTTGCAGCGCATTTCCATCGGTGGCTTGAAGATGCCAGAAGACCTCGCAGAAGGCGATTGGCGGCAGTTAGCACCAAATGAGCTGGCAGCCATCTTCATGGGACAAGGTCAGATGGTTGCCCCAGGCCCGCCCGAAAAAATTGCGAATTCCACGACCTAGCGGAATTCGCCATTTCAAAAAATGCCACGTCGAATCTGAGAGTATCCTGCCAAGTCTATTTCGACACTCGGATCCGAAGCCATGCGCGGGGTGAGGCGGTCATGGGATTGACATCTTCAACAGTCACGGACTCCACGCCGTTTCCAAGATTGAGCGGGGTAAGTTCTTGGAAAACAGTGATACCGGACTGCCAAGTTTCTCGGGCCAATGTCACGGAGCGTTCCGCTGTGTAGGTGAGGCCGCTGTTGATGGGGCGTTGGTAGGTTAGGGTGAGGTGTTTGCCGTCTGGTTTTACGACTGTGCCTAGCCTAGGCAGCAGAGGGACATCCGAGAGGTTGGGATTCATGGCCAGAGCGTATTCCAAGAATGCAGAAACACCGTCCTTGTCGTTATCGCTGCTGCCATCAAGTGGGTTGCTGGATGAGAGACCGATCACGGACTCCCATGCATCGGGCATTCCGTCTTGGTCGGTGTCGAGATTGGTGCTGGTGTTGACGGCGTAGGGCATTCCGGGAGACCAATCGCCGGTTTGGCTATCGGTGGCGCGGGTTCTTAGGAGGACAGTTCCGGAAAATGTCGGACCGAGGTTGGCTGCGGCATTCCAGACCAGGGTGTGGCTTGTGCCTGACGGTTGGCTGGTGAGTTTTAAGGTGGGCTGGAAGGTTGCGCCATCTGCGGTGTTGACGGTGGCATTGCTCCAAGTGGTTTCGCCATCGCGCTGGTATTGGAGTTCCAATGACGAGCCATGGGCTTCCGCATCCCAGATCCTCACGCCTACGGCACTGTAAGCTCCACCTTGGGCGGGAGTCGTGAGGACTCGGGCAGAGGGCAGATTGTTTAGTATGGGCGCGGTGCCGTTTAATGCCGCTTCGATGGATTCCGGCGTCCAGTAAATCAACTGGCTCAGGTGGGGTGTTGCGGGATCGGCTAACAAGCCGACCAAACCTTCGCTTCCGTTGGCTTCATGTAAAACCTCCATCTGGTGCCATGACTTTCCTTTAAATTCCGTAGAAATAACCTTCCGTATCAACGGCGATCCGACATCCGGGGCGGACCACAGTGAGACGGTGCCGTCTGGTTCGCCGACAGCGAGGACGCTGCGCGGCAGAGCACCTTGTATTTTTAAAACTGTTAGCCCAATCGCAATGGATGAGATCGACGAGGAAATCGGAAGGGCCACCGCAGTTCGTTGCACGGGACTTGCTGCCGCTAACTCATGTTAGCCCAAGACAAAGGTGTCTCCGCTGTTCACCGTGCCGGAGGTGTCCTTGTCGTCGATGAATGCATAGACCAACGAGGTGCCGGAGTTTATTCCAGTTCGGAGTTGTCCCGAGGCAAGTGAACGGCCACGGCTGATGAGCTTGGAGGTGGCGGGAGGATCGGGAAGAGTTTGAAGCGGCACGCTTGAGGCTGGGATTTCGACGAGTCCTTTTAATGTAGCGACCGAGCTAGAGTCATTCCATGTCGAACCGGTCGTTATGTGACCGTAGGGTTCACTTCCCCCAGCGTTGTTAGGTTCTCCGCCTGCCCAATTCCGGTAGTTCGCGGTTTCGCCGGAAATCCATTGCCAGCCATCGCCAGTGGCTCCGCGAAGAAGTCCGATCCATATATTTTGCGAAGGAAAATTGGTTTGAATCCACTGCTGCTCGGCAGCGTCGTTGACGGTCACCAAGTGCCCGCCATTTTGGGTGGCATACAACTCCGCGTTCGGCCAAGTCGATGTGGAAGGAGTCAGGTAATACCAACTCCCGTTAGTCGGATTCTTGATCGCTCCCAGAGCAACTGGCGGCGAACCCGCGTTGATCTCGATGCCTCCCGCATCCAGCCATCGTGCTGCGCCTGATAGCACGGGAGTCGGCCAGCTCCGTTTTCCTGCGCTGGAACTAACCACTGCTGGAGTTGACCAAATTTCAGAGGCGATGGACGTACGAAAAATCCCACCGGCGGCTTGGGAAGCAGGTGAAAGTAATCCGAGGACACCGGCCGAGTTCACGTTGATCACTTGTGCGGTGGCTGTTCCAGTGCTTGTAGCCACGGGAGATGCTGGTTTGAGCCATGTGGTTCCAGATCGGCGATATTCTTGTATTTCCGAGGCTCCGCTTGCGGTCCACGCCCC
>JAYTLO010000379.1:0-5542 GCA_043729385.1 Akkermansiaceae bacterium | reverse complement strand
TGATGAGCCGATTCGTGGTCCAAAGGGTCTTGTCATCGTCATCTCATCCTCACGGCGAACACGTTTCGCCGCTCCTTGAACTTTTTTGTCCTGCACCCGATCTGGTTCGCCGACTTGGGGATGGTTGAAAAAAGCCGACCCGTCCTCTTGCTGGCTTATCCTCGCGATGCCGACGCCCGGTCACTTGCCGTGGTGGCTCCGCTAAAAGCAGATCTTGCGAGTCCCACTCAAGGTAGTTCGCGGCCTTCCAGAAGCGCTTGGGAAAACGGGTCACCTGCTGCCGCGAATTCACGCAGGTGGGTCATGGCGAGTTCACGGACTTCTGCTAACGGATTTTCCAGAGCGGCAGTAAGCACCTGCCATTCGGAATACCGTTCGAGCATCGCCTGGGCTTCGGCCAAAGAGGCGGTGGGAAGGCGGTTCTTGTAGTCAGCGCGGACGACGGATTCTAGGTGCTGGATGTCGCTCAAGTCCTTGTCGCGACCGGTATCCATCTTGCTTTGGATCAAGTCGAGGGGATCAGGTAGCAATGTGCCATCGCCGCGCATTTTGGCTCGTCGGCAAACGGCATCGAAATCGGTGATTTCAATCTCATTCGGCTTCCGAAAAATGTCGAGTGGGCAGTCGAGTCCCTGAACGCGAACCATGTTGGTCTCCTCCACCGCATCGATGACATCGTCGCCTGAAACGTGAATCCAACCTGGAAGGCGATGGATGGTGAGTCCTCCGAAATCGGCACATGCTTTTTCCAAAAAGCTTGCCCACTCGCTGCTGGTCCCCAGCGGATCGAGCCAGATATCGCCATCATAAGTGGACCGGCTGAACCCGTGGGCGATCACTGCCAAGCCGCCGAGGACCACGACACGATGGCTCCGGGTCAGCAGCCTTACGAAATCGTCTGTTGGAGTTTCCACGTTTCGACCCGTTTGTTGACTTTGCAAGCGATGTACCAGTCGTCCGAGACCGAATTCGGGTTCGCCAGCCACGGCTCGCTGTTATCGGTGATTTTTCCTTTGGGCGGACGTGGGCCACGGGCAGCGGTGTATTTCCGCCGGGCGATGCGCGCGGCGAAATCCTCCTGCAAGCGCCGGATCGACGGGTGATACTTGGTCAGATGCACAACGGGAATCTACCACACGGTGAAACTTTGCAAAGCTCGGAGAAGGTGGCTGCCTAATTTCAAGATTTCACCCGCTTGGTTTCTCGTGTTAGGCTCGCGCATGGGAAAAGGCTACGAGACACACCAAGCACGGGTGCTGGCACTGCAAGGGCTTGGGAAGGATTTGGCCCGACGGGCGAAATCGAAGTGCGAACTAACGGGTGCCTCGGGTGTGCCATTGCGGCCTTACGAAGTGCCGCCGGTGAGCGAGGATCCAGACATCGTGCGGACTTTGCTCATCAGTGAGGCATGCCACGAAGCTTTAGAAAAGCCGGGTAAGTTGATGGGCCGCGAGTGGCAATGCTTGGCGGAAATCGTCTGGAGCGAGATGCCGGCAGTGCAGGTGGTGGCGTGGCGGATGCTGAACTGCCTCGCAAAACGCGAAGACTGGGCGCGCGAAGTGATCGAGGAAGTTTTCTTGGACGAGGAGGTGGAAGCATGGGCGAAATCCCACGAACTCTGACAAACGTGGCTGCGCGAAGTCCATTTCCAGCCCCGGTTTTCACCCGCAACTTCAGCCGGGGCATGAGGTTAGATGCCGCATGTTCAGCGCCGGCCTCGCGGCTACACCTTATCACCTGAAAATGGAGGCCGATCCCACTCCACTCCCGGCTGACGGCGGCGCGATCGACTTCACGTTGATGGAGCGCATCGGCGAGGGCGACCACGAGGCATTTCGGCAACTGGTGATGCGCCATCAGAATGCGGTCATCGGCACCGTCGCAAAGATGTTAGGAAACCCGTCCGAGGCAGAAGACATCGCCCAACAAGTTTTCCTGCGGATCTGGCGGCACGCGAAACGCTACCGGCCCGACGCGAAGTTCACCACGTATCTCTACACGATCACTCGCAATTTGGTGTTCAACGAAACCCGCCGGAAGAGCCGCAAGAAGGAAGTTTCCTCAGACGAGCGGGAGGAAAACTCGAACCGCTTGATCGAAGCGAACCCAGACCGCCAGCCGGATGCGGAGCTGCTCCAAGCCGAACTGCAAGGGGCCGTGGACGATGCCATCGCCCAGCTCCCAGAAACTCAGCGAATGGCGGTGGTGCTGCGGCGCTACGAACAGCTTTCCTATGAGGAAATCGCGGCGGTGCTCGGTCTATCCGTTTCGGCAGTCAAGAGCTTGCTGTTCCGCGCACGGACTTCGTTGCGCGAGGCGTTGAGCGGGTATTTGGAACAGTGAGGGGTGAGTTCGGTTTCGCGACAGGACCGGGTGAGTGCCTTCACGCTGGAACCTCAAACGACCAGCGGCTGCACCCTAGCAAGAATGATGGAAGCGCGCCGGAATTGGACCAACCGAAGATCATAGCGACTCTGGAGATTGATCCAAAACTGAGGATCCATGTTGAAAAAAGTGCCGAGAGTGAAGGCAATCTCGGCATTGATGGGACGTTTGCCTTTGACGATTTCGTTGACCGAGGAACGCGGAATCCCAGTGCGTCGGGCAAGTTCACTTTGGCTGAGCTGGTGCGCATCAAGGAATTCTTCCTTGAGCAGGCGTCCGGGAGTGGCGGCTAATATGGCTTCTTCTTCGCGAGTCATGGCGGTGTGTGGTCAGTGGTAATCGGTGATTTGGACGTCAAAAGCGTTTCCTGAATCCCAGCGGAAGCAGAGCCGCCACTGGGCGTTAATGCGAATGCAGTGCTGCCCGGCGCGGTTGCCCTTGAGAGCTTCCAGCCGGTTGCTTGGTGGTATGCGCAAAATATGGAGGTTTGTGGCCGCATCGAGAAGATTGAGTTTGGAAACAGCTCGATAGAGAAGATCGGCAGGGAAACGGGTGCGCTGGCCATGCCAAAGATTCTCAGTTTCCTTGTCGCCAAAGGTCTCAATCACGGGAAGATCGTTCTACATTTCAGAACAAAAAGCAAGCGATTGGGGGGAAATTTTTACCGAGTCCAAGAATGTGTCGCGCTCTGTGCGTTTCGTCCATGCGCGGGGACGAGACGTCCCCGCCCCTTATCGCGAGAGCTGGATCGCCTCGCACACTGCGGGGAAAATCTGGCGCTTGCGGCTGACGACGCCCGGCGCGTGAAACAGCGTTTCGTCCATCCGCTCAAACGGAAATCTCGCCAAGGTCGCATCCTGGCCGATGGCGAGAATCATGCTGTGATGAAGCGCGACGTCGGTCACGGCGAGCACCGCGAGATCGTAATGATGGTGATTAAATAGCTCCCGCAGCGCGACTTCCAGATCCACGCGGCGTGCGGCGAATCCGTGAAGGTCGCGTTCCTCCACTTGGGAAATACTCACGGACAAGCCCTGCTCAGTGAACTCCTTGCGGTCGGCGTTGAGGATTTCGTCCGGCGTGCCATTGGCGATCAGAGAGCCAACTGCGAAGAACTCGTCGGTGAATTTCTTGGGGTCCACGCCCGCCACGCCGCTGAGCCAAGTGAGCATTTCGCGGTCTAGTAAAGTGGTCGTCGGTGAGGTGAGGCAGAGCGTGTCCGAGACGATGCCGGCGCAAAGGCACATCGCCACACTCGGCGCGGGCATCAGGCCGCGGTGGAAAAATTTCCGGCCCACCAGCGTGCAAGTCGAGCCCACGGGTTCGTTCAGGTAGCGGATCGGCTCGCGAGAAACGAGGTCGCCGGCCAGGCGGTGGTGGTCGATGACTTCGGTGATCTCCGCTTCTTCGATGCCATTGACCGCTTGCGCATATTCATTGTGATCGACCAGTGCGAGACGGATGCGCGGCGGATCGACGAGGTCGGATTTCGCCAGCACGCCGATCATTTTGCCGCCACTGTGCTCGGCCACCGGGAATAAATCCTGATCGACTGCGGCGAGGCGTTTCCGCAGGCGCGAAATCGGCTCAGCGGCCAGGACAGTCTGGAAATCCGTCTGCATCACATGCCGCACGCTGCGGGAGCAGCGAATCAAGGTCGAGGCACTGGCGGTGTCCTGATTGCAACGCAGGACGACCACTCCCTTGCGGGCGGCGTAAGCCTGAATTTCCGGGGAAACCGGGTTATTTCCCGTGACAAGAAGCGAGCGGGCACCGTGGTCGATGGCGTAGCGCTGGACGATCGGGCGATCCCCGCAAATCACAAGGAATTGCCCGACATTTCCATCATGGACCGCTTGCTTGAGCCGCTTGTCCACAGTCCCTTGGGAGGACGCGCCGACGAGCAAAATGAGATCTTCCTCCATTTCCGCCGTCGGCAGTACGGCACCGAGACTCTCCGCCTGAAGCGTATCCGCCAGCTTGGCCAGGGAAACGTGGATGGTCCGCACGCTGAGGCCTTCCGTATCGGCAGGCAGCAGCAGCTTGAGCAAATCGAAATAACGGAGGATGCCGCAAAGATTTCCCTCCTCGTCCTCCACCGGCACACAGCGGATCTCCGCCGCGAGCATCCGCCGGTAGGCCGTTAGAAAGGTATCAGCCAAGCCCACCTTGATGACCTTGCGGTGGCAAATCATCCCAGAATTCACCCGCACGTCGGTGAGCAGCATCGGCGCATCAAGGTCCGCGCGACCTAGCACCCACTTGGTTCGTTGGGAAATTTCGCCGCAGCGTGCAGCGATCGCATTGGGTTCCTCGCCCACGGCACGGAGCAGGGCGGCATAGCCGATGGCCGAGCAGATCGCGTCAGTGTCCGGGTTCTTGTGACCGATAACGTAGAAGGGAGGCATGGGTGGGAAATTGCTAGGAGTCTGTCGCGTGAGAATAGGTAGGGCCGTGCGGACATCAAGATTCTTTCCGGCTCTCAAACGGATTCGCGAGCGGTGCCTCTCCTACCCGAAGTTTTTGCCCTCCTCCACCTAATTGAAGGTTAATTCAAAAATTCCTTAAGCTGCTTTCGCATAGACCACGCGACATCAAACAATTCGCTCTCAGCTCCCCGCAACCGCTCCTCTTTTCCCTGCACCGACGAGGGTTCATCTCGCAAAAGAATCTTCTGCCCCCGCATAAGTATCTCCCGCACTCGCAAAAGCGTTTCACCCACCTGCAACGGCCTCTCACGGCCCTGCAACGCGTCCTCATCCGCTTGCAAACCCTCCTCATGCGCTTGCAATTGCTACTCATCCTCTTGCAATAGCCCCAACCTGCGACGCAAGCGACTCAATCACAGTCATTTGCCTACATCTTTAGGGAAAATCCCCTCGCCGTCGCCCTCGCCGCACCTAATACAATCTCCAGGAAAATGCGGGTTGCTCCGGCGAGGCCCAACTGTTAGCACTGACAGCGCATGAATAATACCGTCAACAACCGCATCGATACATTCCGCGCCCGCCTTGCCGTCCTCGCTGATCCTGCCCACATCCCGGCTTGGGATGGCGTCGCTCCCCTGAAATACACCGAAAAGGCCACCACCGCCCGCAACCTCACGGCGGTTCTCGTGGAACTCGCCGGGCGGCAATCCATCACCGTCGTCGGTCAC
>JAYTLO010000378.1:0-12388 GCA_043729385.1 Akkermansiaceae bacterium | reverse complement strand
TGATGAGCCGATTCGTGGTCCAAAGGGTCTTGTCATCGTCATCTCATCCTCACGGCGAACACGTTTCGCCGCTCCTTGAACTTTTTTGTCCTGCACCCGGATAAATCCCGCGGTCCGTTATCACATTTCCAACAGCAGCCGGGTGGGGCTTTCGAGACAGTCCTTGATGCGGATGAGGAAAGTGACGGCTTCCTTGCCATCGACTAACCGGTGATCGTAGCTGAGGGCGAGATACATCATCGGGCGGATGACGACTTGGCCGTTGAGGGCGACGGGCCGCTGCTGGATGGTGTGCATTCCGAGGATGCCACTTTGCGGCGGATTCAGGATGGGCGTGCTGAGCAGCGAGCCATAGGTGCCGCCGTTAGAAATGGTGAAGACGCCGCCAGTTAGATCTTCGAGGGTGATCTTGCCGTCCTTGGCTTTCTTGGCGTAGTCGAGGATGTCCTTTTCGATCTGGGCGAAGGACTTCTGATCCACGTCGCGGAGGATGGGAACCATCAGCCCCTTCTCGGTGCCGATTGCGACGCCGATGTCATAGAAATGATTCTCGATGATGTCAGTGCCGTCGATGCGGCCATTGACGGAGGGCACGTCTTTGAGTGCTTGGGCCACGGCTTTGACGAAGAACGACATGAAGCCGAGTTTGACGCCGTGCTTTTTCATGAAGTCGTCTTGCACCTGCTTGCGAAGGTCCATCACGGAGGTCATGTCCACCTCGTTGAAGGTCGTGAGAATGGCGGCGGTCTGCTGGGCATTGACGAGGTGCGTGGCGATCTTGCGGCGCAGCATCGACATCTTTTTACGCGTGGTGCGGCCATCGCTAACAACCTCGGTCGAGGCACGCTCGGCGGGCGCGGATGGAGCGGTTGGGGCGGTGAAATCGGGTTTCACCGGGACGGGAGCTGCTGGTGTGGCGACCGTTAGAGCGGGAGCGGGAGCGGCCACGGGCTTTTGCGGCGCGGCAGCGGGGGCGGCGACAACGCTTGAAGTAGCAGCGGTATCAATCGTAGCGATGATGGCACCGATGGAAACTTCCTCGCCTTCCGGGGTGATGATCTTCAATCGACCGGACGCGGGAGCTTCGAGTTCGTTCGAGACCTTGTCAGTTTCCAGCGTGACTAACACTTCACCTTGGACGACTTGCTCGCCGTCGTTCTTGCGCCACTTCGCGACGTTCGCGGAGGTGATCGACTCACCGGCAGCGGGGACTTTAAGCTCAATGACACCGCCACTAACAGCAGCTGGGGCGGCGGCGGCCACGGGTGCCTCCACGACCGGCGCGGCGGCGGCAGCAGCGGCGATTTCTCCAGAGATGCGGGCAATCACGGTGCCGATGGAAACTTCCTCGCCTTCGCCGACGAGAATCTCGAGCGTGCCAGCGGCAGGGGCTTCGAGTTCGTTAGAAACCTTGTCGGTTTCAAGGGTGACGAGGATGTCACCTTTTTGCACGGGATCGCCGTTTTTTTTATGCCAGCGCGCAACGTTGGCAGAGGTGATGGATTCGCCGGCGGCGGGGACTTTGACGTCTAGTGACATGGATGAGGCGTGGTGAGAGTTGGGGAAAATAATTCGATGTTAGACTTCGAAAGCCTGAGTCAGCAGTGCCTTTTGCTCGCGGTAGTGCATCGCCTTGGAACCGGCGGCGGGACTGGAAGCGGTCCCCCGCCCGGCGTAGCGGATCTTAGCTCCGACGGCGCGTTCGAGGCGCGGGAAGACGTAGGACCAAGCACCCATGTTGAGTGGTTCTTCTTGGCACCAGACGAACTGCGTGGCGTTAGAAAACTGGCTGATGATTGCAACAATCATCTCGCGGTGGAACGGATAGAGCTGCTCGATGCGGATGATGGCCGCGTCCTCGATTGCCTTTTCCTGACGGTGCGCCATGAGGTCGTAGTAAACCTTTCCGCTGCAAAAAATGATGCGGCTCACAGCGGCGGGATTGGCGAAAACCTTGGTGTCCGGCAGGATTTCCTGGAAGCAGGAGCCTTCGAGGAAATCGGACTCCTGCGAGACCGCCTCGGGGCGACCAAGCAGACTTTTAGGCGTCATCAAGACCAGCGGCTTGCGGAATTCCCGGTGCTTCTGGCGGCGCAGGGCGTGGAAATACTGGGCGGGCGTGGTGAAATTTCCGACGATTAGATTTTTCTCCGCGCAGAGCTGGAGGAAGCGCTCGAGGCGGGCGCTCGAGTGTTCCGGCCCCATGCCTTCGTAGCCGTGGGGAAGCAGCATGACGAGGTCGCTCGGGGTCTGCCACTTGGACTCGGCGGAGGAAATGAATTGGTCGATGATGACCTGGGCGCCGTTTGAGAAATCCCCGAACTGGGCTTCCCACAGCGTGAGCATGGTGGGGTAGGAAAGCGAGTAACCGTAGTCGAAGCCGAGGACCGCGAACTCGGAGAGAAAGGAATTATGCACGCAGAATTTCGCCTGCGCTGGATCCAGATTTTCTAACGGGATATAGCGCTCCCGCGTCTCGTAGTCGTAGAACACGGCGTGCCGTTGGGAAAAAGTGCCGCGGCGGCAATCTTGGCCTGATAGACGGACGGGAGTGCCCTCTAGCAGCAGCGAGCCGAATGCCAGTGACTCGGCAAACGCCCAGTCGATCGGGCCGCCATTAGTGAGTGCCTCGGCACGGCGCGGGATGAAGCGCTTCTCAAGCGTCGGGTTCAAATGAAACTCCGGCGGCACGGTGGTGAGCACTCTGCCGATCTGTTGGAGAGTGGCGCGGCTGATGCCAGTCGGCACCGGTGCGTGGGTGTAATCCGGCTGGTCGATGCCAGTCGAGCCGCTGAACGCAGTGCGGTCGCCCACTTCCTGAAGCTCAAGCATTTTCTGATAGCCGGCCTCGAACTTGTCCCAAATCGCCTGCTCCAGCGCGGTGACGTCTGCTAGGGAAATCACATTTTCAACGACGAGCTGCTCCTTATAAATTTTCCCAAAGGTCGGGCGGTCCGCGATTTTTTTAGCGATGATCGGCTGCGTGAAAGCCGCCTGATCCGCCTCGTTGTGGCCTTGGCGGCGGTAGCAATACATGTCGAGCACGATGTCGCGGCCGAATTTCTGGCGGAACTCAAGGGCGAATAGCGATGCCCAATAAAGTTCCAACGGCTCCTCGCCATTCACATGGAGGATCGGCGCTTCGATCATTTTCGCCACGTCAGTCGCATAGGCGGACGAGCGGGCGTCGGCCGGCGCGGTGGTGAAACCGATCTGATTGTTGATGATGAGATGGATGGTGCCGCCGGTGCGATAACCCTTGAGCTGGGAGAGATTGAGCACCTCCGCGACCGAGCCTTGGCCGGCGAATGCGGCGTCGCCATGAAGTAATATAGGCAGCACTTGCTTGCGGTCGATCTCCCCGCCGCTGAGGTCATTGAGGACGCGCTGACGGGCGCGGGCCTTGCCTTCGACGATGGAATTGACGGCCTCCAAATGGCTCGGATTTGCCGCCAGGCTTATGCGGACTTGCCCATCGGCTAGCTCGCGGATGCTCTCGTAGCCGAGGTGGTATTTCACATCCCCATCGCCAGCGACCGTCTCCGGTTCATAGGTGGGGGTAAATTCGTAGAGCAGGGTGGTTAGAGATTTCCTAACAAAATTGGCCAGCACATTCAGCCGCCCGCGGTGGGACATGCCCATTTCGATCTCCTTGACGCCCTGCGACGGGCAGGCTTCGAGGATCGCGTTGAGGATGATCATCACGCCCTCGCCGCCTTCGTTAGAGAACCGCTTCTCGCCGAGGAAACGCTTGCCGATGAAGTTCTCAAACGCCTCCGACTCTAACACCCAGCATAGTGAGTTGAGTTTCTTCGCCGGGCTTTCATCCAGCCGCACCGCGTGGGTTTCTATCCGTTCGCGCACCCAGTGGCGGACACTCGTGTTGTGAATGTGCATGAACTCGAAGCCGATCTTGCCCGAGTAAGTTGCCTCCAGCGCGGCTACCATGTCGCGGAGTTTCATCTTGTCGCCATGGCGGAAAAACGAGTTCCACACCTCGCGGTCGAGGTCCGCGGCGGTCAGTCCGAACTGCTCGATCTTGAGCCGCGGATTGCGCTCTGGCTCATCGAGCGGATTGATGCCGGCCTGCGTGTGGCCGAGCGTCCGGTAGTTGTAAATCAAGCTCACCACCTTGCCGAAGAACGCCAGATCGGCATCGGTCGCTGGTGCGGCGGCGTCACTATCAGCAGCTTCCTCTTTGCGTTTCACCTGGGCCGAACCGAGCTCGAAGCCCTCGAAGAAAGCGGCCCACGTCGTATCGACCGACTTCGGATCCTCGCACCATTGGCTGTATTTTTGTTCCAGTAAGTCTGCGTTCTGTCGCGGCGAAACCGAAGAGTTCATGTGAAATGAGTAAAATGAAGTGGCGAGCCCGGAAAGTTCCCGCTTGGCCCGCCACGCGCGGCACTTCATTAAGGGGCGCACACCGCCTCGTCAACCGCGCAAGCGTGAATTTCACCTATCTGCGGAACCCACAACTCATGATCGAAGTCAGCCAACTCACCAAGCGCTACGCCCGCCACGAAGCGGTCCGCGACATCTCATTTTCCGTGGCGCGCGGCGAAATCGTCGGCTTCCTCGGCCCTAACGGCGCGGGCAAAACCACCACCTTGCGGATGCTCACCGGCTACCTGCCACCCACCTCCGGCACTGCCACCATCGCCGGTTACGACATCTTCCGCCAATCCATCGACGCCCGCCGCAAAATCGGCTACATGCCGGAAAACGTACCGCTTTACGAAGACATGCGGGTCAAGGAGTACCTGAAATTCCGCGCCCAGCTCAAGGGTCTCGGCAATGGCGACAGCCGCCGTCGCGTGGGCGAAGTCATCGACACCTGCGGCCTAACCGACGTCCGCCGCAAGATGATCAAGACCTTGTCCAAGGGCTACCGCCAACGCGTCGGCCTCGCAGATGCCCTCGTCCACGATCCCGAATTGCTGATCCTCGACGAGCCCACCAACGGACTCGACCCCAACCAAATCCGCCAGATCCGCGAACTCATCCGCCGCCTCGGCCAGTCCCACACCGTCCTCATTTCCACTCACATTTTGTCCGAAGTGGAAATGATCTGTAACCGCGTCATCATCATCGACGGTGGCCAAATCAAAGCTGCGGACACCCCCGCCAACCTCGTCGGCCAAATGCGCGCCGCTGGTCGCATCCAATTAGAAATCCAAGCCGATCCCGAAGTCGTCGCCGGTGCCCTCAACCGGTTAGATCACGTCAAAAAAGTCACCCCCGAGCCGCTCGAGGAAAATTGGACCCGCTACACCGTCTGGGTGGATTCCGGTGCCGACCCCCGCGAATCCATCGCCCAACTTGCCTCCCAATACGGCTGGCCGCTCCGCTCGCTCTTCCGCCACGTCGCCACGCTGGAGGATGTCTTCGTGGAGCTGACGCGGCGGGATTAAGGAAAGCGAAGTTTGCCGCCGGCAGTGGAATGAGCGGTCATCCGCCTGCCAGCGTCCACAGACCCACCAGATATCGGCGGCGGAACTCTGACTGGCTGGTGGGTGGAAATTCGCCCAATTTCCGAGTTCGAGATACCATGTCGGGCGAGCATGGGCTGGAGGCTTGCGGTTTAA
Organism: Akkermansiaceae bacterium; assembly: GCA_043729385.1. Taxonomy (GTDB): domain Bacteria; phylum Verrucomicrobiota; class Verrucomicrobiia; order Verrucomicrobiales; family Akkermansiaceae; genus Luteolibacter. The sequence continues at coordinate 6,800 of JAYTLO010000378.1, read as the reverse complement.
AAATCCGGGTGGTCAATCGTTTTGCAGTCTGCCACAAGACCTCCGTGCCCGAGACCCGAATTCTCCAAGTTGATGACGATGAAATGAAGGAAGCCGTGACCGAGGCGTGTGCCTTGCTGCGTGACGGCGAAATCGTCGCGCTGCCCACTGAAACCGTTTATGGCCTCGCGGCAGATGCGTTTAATCCGGAGGCGGTGGCCAAGGTTTTCGCGGCGAAGGAGCGACCTTCGTTCGATCCGCTCATCGTCCACATCGCATCGCGCGGAGATTTGAAGAACGTAGCCATCGTGCCGGAAGACCTCGCGGAAACGGTGAACAAGCTAACCGCCGCATTCTGGCCGGGGCCGCTCACGCTGATTTTACCAAAGCATCCCGACGTGCCGGATCTGGTGACGAGCGGGCTGCCCACAGTCGCCGTTAGACAAAGCGCGCATCCGGTTTTCCGGGCGGTGAACAAGGAGTTAGGCCGCCCCATCGCGGCCCCGAGTGCGAACCGCTTCGGACGTATTTCGCCCACCTCCGCGAGCGCCGTGATGAAGGAACTTGGCGGGCGCATTCCGCTCATCGTCGATGCGGGGGCGTGTGCTGAGGGTGTCGAGAGCACGATCATTTCCATCGAGCCTCGCGATGGGAAAAAGCCGATTTTCCGTCTGCATCGCGCGGGGCCGATCACCAAGGAGCAGCTTCAGGAGTTCGGGAGGGTGGAAAAAGCCCGCGAAGTTAGACAGGACGCGCCGCAATCTCCGGGCCAGCTTGCAAGCCACTATGCGCCGCTCACGCCGCTGATTTTGCTAGAGAATCCGGCCGACTTCGTGCCGGAGGAGGGCAAGAAATACGGCCTGCTCAGTTACACTGGCGAAGACGATAGCCCATACGTGACGCTCCATGACTGGGAGGTGGTGGAGGCGCTCAGCCCCGGTAGCGGCAAGCTCGCGGAAGCGGCGATCCGGCTGTTTTTCGTGATGCGGCTGCTTGACGAAGCCGGACTCGACGCGATCATCGCAGAACCTGTTAGCGAGACCGGTCTCGGAGTGGCCATCATGGACCGTCTGCGGCGCGCGTCAGTTAGTTTTAAGAATCCACTATGAAACCCCCACTCCTCTTACTTGCCCTCGTCACCTCGGCGCTTGCTCAACCGCCGGATTGGGAGAATCCGGCGGTTTTCCGCATCAACAAGGAGGCGCCACGCGCGACTTCGATGCCATTTCCAACCAAGGAAGACGCCGCGACGAAAGCTCGGCTGGAATCGCCATGGTGCCAGCTGCTCAACGGCAATTGGAAATTTCACCACACCGGTAACCCAGCGACCAAACCAGCAGGATTCGAAGCTCCGGCCTTCGATGACTCGACTTGGAAGGAAATCTTGGTGCCGTCTAACTGGCAGATGCACGGTTATGGCATTCCGGTTTATACGAACATCACTTATCCGTTCGCGAAGAATCCCCCGGCGGCGATGGGTGTGCCACCCCAACATTTCACAAATTTCCCGGAGGAGAACCGCAATCAAGTAGGCTCATATCGGCACAAGTTCACTCTGCCGGCAGGTTGGGAAAGCCGGCGCACGCGCATCGTCTTCGGGGCGGTGGACTCGGCGTTTTATCTGTGGATCAATGGCAAAAAAGTCGGCTACTCGGAAGATTCACGGACACCGGCGGAATTCGACATTAGACCTTATCTACAAGCTGGTGAGAATTTGTTAGCTGCGGAAGTTTATCAACACTCAGACGGTTCTTATCTGGAGGATCAGGACATGTTCCGGATGTCTGGCATTTTCCGAGATGTGTATTTATGGTCGGCAGATTCGCTCGATCTAAAAGATTTCTGGATCAAGGCTGGCCTCGCTGATGATTACAAAACGGGCACGCTGGGGTTCACCGCCAAGATCATCAATCAAGGCAACACAGAAGCTTCCGCCACCGCAAACCTCACGCTCACCTCACCCGATGGAATCATCATCGAAGCGCCTCCGGTATCGGTAAAGATTTCTGCGGGCGAAGATATAGAAAAGACGGTCACGCTGGACGCCATTCCTAATATTAAAACTTGGTCGGCGGAAATACCCAATCTCTATACCTATCACATCACGCTAACTGATTCCACGGGTAAGGAAATCGCCCATCACGCAGGAGTAACCGGATTCCGCCGGAATGAAGTAAAGAATGGGCAATTTCTCCACAACGGCCAACCGATCTTGATTAAAGGCGTCAACCGTCACGACCACAATCCACGCACCGGGCACTATTGCAGCCGGGCAGACATCCGAGCTGACCTGCTCCAAATGAAACGCGGGAACCTCAATGCTGTCCGCACGGCCCATTATCCCAATGACCCGGCGCTGGTGGAGTTATGTGATGAACTCGGACTTTATGTGGTGGACGAGGCTAACATCGAGTCTCACGGCATGGGTTATAAAGAGGAGTCTCTGGCGAAAAACCCAGCATGGTTTGAGGCTCACCTCGACCGGATCAAGAATATGGTGGAGCGAGATAAGAACCATCCATGCATCATCATGTGGTCGATGGGTAACGAGGCTGGCGATGGTGAGAATTTTATAAAATGCGCGGATTGGATCCACCAGCGCGACCCGTCCCGCCCGGTGCATTACGAGCAAGGTGCGCAGCGTGCCTATGTTGATGTTTTCTCGCCGATGTATGCAACTGTTTCTGATGGTGAGAGCTACTGCCGCGCCGAAGAAAAGAAGCCGCTGGAAACGCAGCGACCGTTGATTCAATGCGAATACAATCACGCAATGGGCAATTCCACGGGTAATCTAATCGACTATTGGAATCTCATCCGCAAGGAGCGCTTGCTCCAAGGCGGCTTCATCTGGGACTGGAAGGACCAAGGAATCTTCCATATGAAGCACAAGATCGGAGATGTGGAGGATCGCTCACCTAACAAACTTCCAGTTCGCCTTCTGGGATCTCTCTCCACGGACGAAGGACTTCACAGCGGTAGTGCGGTTGTTGAAAAATCCGATGAACTCGATCTAAGCGGCAGTCTGACGCTGATCGCGGAGGCGCGACTCAACAACCCCGGCTGGAGTCAAGGCGGGCAGCCGTTGATCGCAAAGGGCGATAGCTCCTACTCGCTCAAGATCACCGAGAGCGGTGATAATGTGGAATTTTTCATTCACTCCGCTGGGAAGTGGCACAACGTCGCCGCCAAGCTGCCGGCTGATGCAGCCTCGAAATTCCATACCTACGCTGGCGTTTATGATGGCAACTCGTTGACTGTTTTCATTGATGGTAAGCAAGCAGCGTCGGCACCTTGCACTGCCTCAGTTTCGAAGAATTCCTTCGAGCTTGCAGTGGGCATCGACACCGAGGAAACCGCCCGCCGTTTCAACGGCTCCGTTCGCAAGGCTGTTGTTTACTCCCGTGCTCTAACTGCGGATCAACTCGCCAGCAACGCTGAGAATCCCGAGCTTGTGTTAGACTTCACAAAAGACGCGGAAAAGCCGAAAACCCAACGTTTCCTTGCCTACGGTGGCGATTTCAACGACCGCCCCACCGATGTTTCATTTTGCTGCAACGGGCTGACCACGGCCTCGCTTACACCTTCGCCGCAATTTGAAGAAGTGAAGAAGATCTATCAGGAAATCCATACCACGCCGGTGGACATCGCCGGTCCGACGATCAAGATTCAGATTCAGAACGAACATTTTTTCCGCAGTCTTGGACATCTCGCGGGATCGTGGAAACTGATGCAAGACGGAGTCGCCGTCGCGGAAGGCAAACTAACGCTCCCAGAGATCGCCCCGCAACAAAGGGCGATAGTTGAGATCGCCACCGGCCACGCTCCCAAAGACACCAGCGAGTATTTTTTCCGGGTCCGTCACGACCTGACCACCGCAACCGAGTGGCATCCTGCGGGGATGCCGATCGCGTGGGACGAAATCCCGCTGCCGTGGGGCAAGCGCACGGTGCCGATCGCCACTCCCTCCACAACTCCCGCCAGTTTCACCGAAGTGGGTGATTTGATCACTCTCAAGGCGAAGGATATTACCGTGCTCATCGACAAATCACGCGGCTGCATCACCTCTATCAAGGCCAGCGAACAGGAGTGGCTGCGTGCGCCGCTGCAGCTCAATTTCTGGCGGCCGCCGACTAACAACGACGAAGGTGCCAAGCTCCACCACAAGCTGAAGATCTGGCAATACGCGGGTGCCAAAGCCACCGCCACCTCGACGAATGCGATCCAAGAGGGAAACGATGTCGTGATTACCTCGGAACTTGCAATTCCCGCGAATCAAAGCAGCGCGACGATCCGCTACCGATTCACGGGCGAAGGTCAGATCTTGGTTGATACAGAATTCCGACCAGGCAAGGAGCTGCCGACGATCCCGCGGATCGGCTACCAATGTGAGATTCCTAGCCGGACGCCGCTCTGGAAGTGGTATGGCAATGGGCCGCACGAGAACTACATCGACCGCAAGTCTGGATCGTGGACCACGATCCATGAGGGAATGATCCCCACACTTTTTCACCGCTACATCGATCCGCAAGAATCCGGCAATCGCACCGGCATCCGCTGGGCCACCATTTCCAGCCCGACAGGAGGCAGCAGCTTGAAGGTGGATGCAACCGGCGACTCGTTGCTGGAAATGGCATGCTACCCATGCGCGGCCAAGGATCTCGGGTTGGCGATGCATTCCAGTGAAATTCCCCCGCGAGATTTCTACACCATCAATCTCGATCACCGCCAGTCCGGCCTTGGCGGCACGAATTCATGGGGAGCCACGGCATTGCCGCAATATCTGCTTGGTCCAGACAAGGCCTATCGCTGGGCATTCATGCTATCGTTGGAGGAAACTCCCGCCCCGCCGGCAATTGGCCCGAGACCTCGCTAAAGTAAGTTACCCTCTCGGCAACGTGGGTGTGAGCGTGAATTCAAGTTGATCGGCATCGCGCAGGAGCTTCACCAGAACCGGTTCACCGGGAACCAGATAGAAGAACGCGTTGGCTGCATCCGCGTAGTCAGCGACCGACCTTGTGCCGATGCTGAGAAGTAGGTCATTGGGCCTGATTCCGGCAGCAGCCGCAGGCGAATTTGGCAACACTCGGGAGATTTCAGGGGTGGGCGATCCAGCCCGAAGTGCTAATCCCAGCCACCCTCGAATTAATTGGCCACTGTTACAGATATCCTGCTGAACGCGCCGGACCGCCTCGGCGGGAATGGCATAGCCGATGTTCGCGGTCCCTGATTGTTGGAATACAATTCCAACCACCCTGCCGAGACTATCCGTCAGTGGAGTCCCAGGCGGTGGGATCTCCCGGCTGAAATTGACTCGCAACAAAGCAAGCGGCAAAATTTTCCCACCCACCTGTTTCACCCAACCTGTCGTGCGACACTTGATCGGGCCAGCCGGCCCCATGAATTGCAAGCCAGCGCTTGCACTGGCACCAGTATCCTCGACCCATGCTGCTGGTTTAGGGATCACATCGCCTACGATGCTGATGAATCCTAGTCCCGACACTGGATCATGACCTACCACCTTGAACGGGATCAATTGATCTCCGTGTTGAAGCTTTAAGCTCTTCGGGTCACTACCGGAAGCGACTATCACGACCATCATCGCTGCACCGGTCACCGGCACTGCCGTGGAGTCACGCTCCTGACCGTTTGCTGGAGCTGGCAAGATCGCCTGCCACCTTCGTACTGGTAGCACGGGTTGCGCCATGCACGCATTACCGATAATACCCACGCCACAAAGCACCGAAGCCAACCACCGTCGGCTTGAATTTTCCAGAACCACCGTTGCGTGGGGGGGCTGGAATTAGAATACTTGCTCGCCTGCCTTTCCTTGAGTCAAGGGACTCAAGTCCAATTGATTAAGTTGCTCCACTGGTGGAGGCGCAGGTGCTGGAACCACCCGGAAATTTACATGAGACGCCGGAGCGCTTTCGGTCACCACATCATGCGGTGTCAGGAAGAAAGCAATCGTGACAGAGGCATAAGCCAACCCGGCACCATAGGCCCATTTGGAAGGTCCTAGATCGGAGAACCAGCTGGAGAGGAATCCGATGAAATTTCTCAAACCAGACTTCTTAACCAACTGCTCACGCTGATTTTGGTGAAATTCGCAGATGAACTCCTGCCAATACTCTGGATCAGGACGCTCGGAACCCCTGAGGGCCAGTAGATTGCTGATTTGTTCAAGGTTTGGTTTCACTGCGATTGATAATTAGGAATTATAAATTATTTGACTCACTATCAAGGGAATTTTCAAAATCTTTCCTCCCAACTGTCCTGCAGAGCAGACTGAAGTTGGAGATGCGCGTAATGAAGTCGTGACCGGATAGTACCTTCCGAAGTATCAAGCACCTTGGCGATTTCCCCGTGGGACATGCCTTGGATATCGAACATCGTAACTACCATTCTATGTGCATCAGACAGTTTCTTCATAGCTTCGTTCAATCTTATTTGAAGCTCGTTGAGATTGGTTTGTCGTTCGGGGTTGGCCTCGTGGGTGTTGTCAATCAACGCTGGATCGAGCTTCACCGAGGAATCGATGTCGTTCAAACTCAGCCCTACGCGGCGTTTTCGCTTCTTGAGGAAATTGAGCGTCAGGTTCACCGCGATTTGATAAATCCAGGTATAAAACGTGGAATTTCCACGAAATTTGCCCAGCGATTGGTAAGCGCGGGCAAAAATTTCCTGCAATAAATCATGAGTGTCCTCTTTGTGAGAGGTCATGTTATAAACGAGACCGTATAGCTTATCGCCATACTTGAGGATCAGGGCGTCGAAGGCACGCGTTTCGCCTTGTTGGGCACGCGTAACGAGGTCCTGGTCAG
>JAYTLO010000377.1:0-5535 GCA_043729385.1 Akkermansiaceae bacterium | reverse complement strand
CCTAGCAGCATCGGGCAGCGCATCTCCGACCGATTTGCCAGGCTGACGAGTATGTTCCAACTGAAACCACCTGCTAGAACTGCGGTGGTCTGGATGAAGATCCGTTTGCGTGCGATCCCTGATGAACTCCTCACTCGGGCGAGTTGTGCGACCGGAGCCTCGCACGAAATGATTTCGGCGTAATGGTTCGTGGTGGTGAAACGGACACTCATTTCGTCCGCCGAGAGCACGACGTTTTTCGCATGGATGCTGGAACTGCGTGCGCCACTATCCGTTTTCGCGTTCAGCGGAGAAACTCCGAGATCCGGCAGCGCGATCCATTCGCGCCGACCGATCAGCAACCGCGGTAGCCCTTGTCCGCGGCATGGCAAGCCGAGCGCAGCGGCGAGTTCCTGCGAGGTGGACTCGACCGGTTCCGGGATGGCTTGGTAAATGGGTTTCACGGGTTGAGCAGTGAGGCGGCCATCGCCCGCGCTTGTTCGCCACCGCCGCCTAACATGCGGACGAGTTCCTGGATCCGGGTTTCTCCACTCACCGGATAGAGTCGCGAGCGCGTCCGCCCGGCAGTGACTTCCTTTTCCACCACGAAATGGTGCGTCGCGATGGCCGCGACCTGCGGGAAATGCGTAATCGCCACCACTTGATGGCGGGTGCCGAGCGCCGCCATTTTGCGGCCCACGGCCTTGGCCACTTCACCGCCGACGTTGGCGTCGATCTCGTCGAAGACCATCAACGGCGTGGCATCTTGATCCGCTAGAGCGGATTTCACGGCGAGCATCACGCGGCTGATTTCGCCCGATGACGCGATCTGGCGCAGCGGCAAAAGCGGCTCGCCCGGATTCGGTCCGAATTGAAATTCCACGGATTCGAAACCCTGCGGTCCCGGTTCTGTTAGCGCTTTGAGCGGTGCTTCGAATGAAGATTGCTTGAACCCAAGATCCTTGAGTTGCCCGGAAATTTCCTTCGCCAACTTCGGCGCGGCTTTGCGGCGGAGCGCGGCCAGGGATTTTCCGCCAGCGTCTAACTTGGTCCGGCAGGCAGTGAGTTCGCGCTCCAGCGTATCGAGTTTTTCGCCACGGTTCTCAATCGTATCAAGGCGAGTGGCGGCGGCGGCACGGCGGGCGAGCACGTCGGTTAGAGAGGGACCGTATTTCCGCTTGAGGGATTCCAGCAAGTTCACTCGCTCCTCCAGCGTGGCGGCTTCGGCCGGGTTGATGTCGAGTTCGTCGGCGTAGTCCGCTAGGTTTCCCTCTAAATCTTGAAGCTCCAAGCACGCGGTTTCAAGCGATCCGGTGCGCTCGCGGATCGACGGATCGAGTTTTTCCAAATCCCGAACCAACCGCTGAACTTCGGTGAGTCGCTCCAAGATGCCATCATCGCCACTCAATGCGGCGGTCGCAGCCGCCGCTGCCTCGACCAAGCGGCTCGCGTTAGATGCTCGTCTCCACCGGTCTTCTAAATCTTGTTCGTCCTCGGGTTTGAGGTTCGCCCCGTCGATTTCCTGCAACTGATAGCGCAGTAAATCCAGCTCCTGCTCACTGGCGTTTTCCGCGTGGCGAATTTCTTCTAACTCCGCCGCTTTCGTCCGCCACGACCGATAGACATCGCGGTAACTCGCAACTGCGGAATCCGCTCCTGCATAGGCATCCAGCATCGCAAGTTGCCGCTCCGTGGACAGCAGCGACTGGTGATCATGAGGCCCGTGCAAATCGACCAGATGCTCGCCGAGCCGTTTCAGCAACGCCAAGGTGACAGGGGAGTCATTGATGAATTGTCGGTTAGCCGTTTGCCCGATGACCCGCCGGATGATGAGCTGCGTATCATCGCAAGTATCCAGCCCGCCGTCTTCTAACACCGCATTCACTTCCGATGCGTCTTTCAGCTCGAACACCGCCTCCACCGAGCAAGTTTCCTCGCCTGTCCGGATCAACGACTTCTCAGCCCGCTCGCCTAACACTAACTTGAGCGCCCCCACGATCACTGATTTGCCTGCTCCGGTTTCCCCGGTGACGCCGGTCAATCCGGCACCAAGTTCCCAAACGAGTTCATCGACCAGAGCGAGATTGCGGATTTTGAGGAGAGTGAGCATGCGTCGGCTGGGCCGGATTATGCAAGGCCGTCGGCGGGAAGCAATCGCTGGGTGCAGCTCCAGTTGAAATCGTCACAGGGACCGCGAAATTTATTTCGCCCGAACCGAGGCATCAACCGGATGAGGCGACTTTTTCCCACCCATGAAGCGAGATGCCGGTTGAGGTGAGTAAGGCGGTGTGTAGTCTCCCGGCGTGGCGGAGTTTTCCTTAACATTTCTCGGAACAGGCACCTCGGTGGGGGTGCCGGTGATTGGTTGTGATTGCGCGGTTTGCACCTCGGAGGACTCGCGGAACAAGCGGTTCAGGTCGTCGGTGGTGATTCGGGCCGGGGGGAAGACTCTGTTAGTGGACTCGGGGCCGGACTTGCGGATGCAGGCGCTACGGGAAGGGCTGCGGGAGATCGACGCAGTGATTTACACGCACGCGCATCTGGATCACGTCGCGGGCTTCGACGAACTGCGGGCGTTTTGCTGGCGGAAGCGCGAGCCGTTGCCGCTGCACGCGACGGTGGGTTGCATGGAAACTTTGAAGAACATGTATGGCTGGGCGTTCTCGCCGGAGAAGCTAGTGGAGGGCTATGTTAGACCGGACGCGCGACTGATCGACGGGCCGTTTTTCTACGGAGATTTGAAGATCACACCACTGCCGGTAGAGCACGCTGCGGTGGAAACGATTGGCTTCCGCTTCGATTTCCCGGGGGCGCGGAGCTTGGCTTACATCTCGGACGTGAAGCTGATCCCGGCGGAAACGATGGAGCTGATCGTCGGAGTGAATGTGTTAGTGATCGACGCGCTGCGGACGGCGAGTCACCCGACGCATTTCTCGCTGCCTGAATCGCTGGTGGCGATCGAGGCGGCGGGTGCGCGGGAAGCATGGCTGACCCACCTGACGCACGAGTTTGACTATGACACGTTAGACGGACAATTGCCGACGGGTGTGCGAGCGGCTTGGGACGGCTTGCGGATTTCGCTTTGAACTCCGCTCGGTCTTGCATGATCCGCGCATCCGGGCACATGCTTCGCGCGATGAGGACATTGGCGATGATTTTGCTTTTGCTGGCGGGTATTCCGGCGGTTTCGAGAGCGGCGATTTCACCGGAGTCGGTGGCGGTTCTTTATAATTCCGCTGTGCCGGAATCCCGGAAGCTGGCGGAAATCTATCGGCTCGCGCGGGAAATTCCGGTGGAGAACTTGATCGCGCTGGACATGCCGGTGGCGGCGGACATTTCGCGGGCGGATTACGAGAAATGGATTTTGAAACCATTGCGCCAGGAGTTCGAGAGTCGGCTGTGGTGGAAGCGCCAGTCTGACGGGGCAGGGATGTCGATGCCAGTGGTGAACAAGATCCGCGTGTTGGTGGCGATGCGCGGCGTGCCGTTGCGGATCCAACCGGTGCCAAAGGAGGCTGCCAAACCCGGAACGCCACCGCCGGCGAATCCCATCGCTGGCCGCGACGAAGCATCTGTGGACTCGGAGCTGGCGATGTTCGGGGTGGTGGGAGTGCCGTTGGATGGCGTTTTGCAGAATAAATTCTATCAGAGCGAGAAGTCGATCTCAGACGCGGCGATGCCGTTCCTCATTCTAACGGCGAGGATCGACGCGCCGACCTTCGCGACCTGCGAGCGGATGATCCGCGACGCAGTGGAAGTGGAGAAAACCGGCCTGTGGGGGCGGGCGTATGTGGACATCGCCAACAAGTTTCCGCAGGGCGACGAGTGGTTAGAAACCGTGGTGAAGGCCGATGCCGCTGCGGGCATTCCCACGGTGGTGGATCGCTTCAACGACACGCTGCCGAAGAACTATCCGATGACTGATGCATCGCTCTATTACGGCTGGTATGACTGGTCCGTGAGCGGTCCGTTTTTAAACAGCCGCTTCCAATTTCGGAAGGGCGCGGTGGCCATGCACCTGCATTCGTTCAGCGCAGAGCAACTGTCAGATGCCACGAAAAATTGGAGCGGCCCGTTGTTGGAAGAAGGTGCGGCGGTGACTATCGGAAATGTTTACGAGCCATTTCTCCATCTCACCCATGATTTCGGAATTCTTCATCAGCGTCTGTTAGCTGGCTTCACTTGGGGTGAGGCTTGTTGGATGGCGATGCCGGTGACGTCGTGGCAAGGAGTGGTATTAGGAGATCCGCTCTATCAGCCGTTCAAGCACCTCGACGGCAGAGGAGTGAAACAGGATGGCGACATCGAGTTCCGCGCACTCCGGGCCGCAGCGCTTGAATGGAAAACTAAACCCCTAGAGCGGCAAAAACAGTTAGAGAAGGCCTCGGAGCGGATGAAAAGTGGGGCTTTAGCGGAAGCCGTGGGGCTGGATTTCCTCCAGCTAAACGATCCGGCGTCTGCCGCGCAGTGGTTCCGCAAGGCGCGGGGGCTTTATGTGAGAATGGACGACAAACTCCGCCAAGATTTTAATCTGATCGCTATGGACCGCGCCGCGAATCGCAAGGACAGCGCGGTGCGGGCCTTGCGGGATGGCCTCTTGGTTTACCGTGCTCAGCCGGGCGCCGATGGTCTGAAAGGCTGGTTAGATATCCTCGATCCACCGCCGCCGCCGCCGGCGGATCCGACGAAGGCACCCGCCGTGAAAACCCCTTGAACAGCCCGGTATTTGAAATGACCTATAGTTTTTTGATAGATTCGATCTGGCATCCTCCGCTGGCGTTTGAGGAATCCGCGGTGAGTGGGCTGCCACCGGAGTTGGAGTTGCAAGCCTTGTGGTTTGGCGGGGCGTTCGGCAGGGATTTCCGCACGACCACTGGCAAGAGTGTTAGGATCGTGCAGTTCGGCGAGTGGAACCGGGGGGCGGGTCCAGATTTCATCCAGGCGGCAGTCGAGATCGACGGGGAATTGCGAACCGGCCCACTGGAGTTAGATCCAGTGGCGGGGGATTGGGAGTCGCACGGACATGCGGTGAATCCAGCTTTCCAAGACGTGGTCTTGCATGTGGTTTTCCTAACTGACGCCCGGCGGATCTTCACTCGCACTCTCGATCACCGCGAGGTGCCGCAGGTGGTTATTTCTGAGATGCAATTATCGGACGCGTTGAACCGACCTCGACGCGAGGTCGCGATCGCCCATCCCGGGCGGTGTGTCGCGCCGCTGAAACAACTGGCTCCGAGTGCGATTGAACGGTTGTTAGGCGAAGCGGCGACTTACCGCGCGGCGACGAAAGCATCCCGCTGGTTGCGGACGGCCGACGCGCATGGTCGCGATGCCGCGTTGTTTCAAGCGACCGCCGAGACGCTCGGTTATCGGGCCAACGCGCTGCCCATGCGCCTGTTAGCCCAGCGAGCGCCACTGGCTCTGCTCAAAGCCGAGGGCGATGCGGCCGAGGCGATTTTGTTTGGCACCGCCGGCTTTCTGTCAGCGGATTTACACGAGCAAGCACCAGCGGACACCCGCGAGTATCTGCGCTCGCTGTGGGACACTTGGTGGAAG
>JAYTLO010000376.1:0-10455 GCA_043729385.1 Akkermansiaceae bacterium | reverse complement strand
ACCTCACCCTCTCCTAACAACCAGCAAACCAAACCCGAAAAACCACCTCTCAGCAAAAGTCAGAAGTCACTTTTACAGAAAAAAATTTGCGCGGCCAATGAATTTGAACCAGGAACTGAGGATATTGAGCGCCTTGAAAGAATTAAATTCGCGATAAAAGAGTTCTCCCAGCTGATCCAGCGTGGCGCGGAAATACACGCGGCCTTGGATGCCCCGGCGGAAATCAAAAGACTTTTTCCATCCTCTAGCAATCCCATGACGATTGAATCTCGCATTCACAGAATTGAGGACTCGAGGCCGGCGGCACAACTGAATGACCAAGCCGAGCCTTCCTCCTTAGAAACTCCTCATCCTCCGGCGTCTGAGCCAGCGCCCGTTCCGCCCGCTGAGTGACCGTCGCCTCTTCCTTCACCTCCTGGCCGAGCATTTGTTTGCCTAGCCAGATCAGCATCGATGGGGTCATTCCCGGTAAACGAGCATCGAAAGACGGACGGCGATTCACTTGGCATGGGTCTATGGCCAGACCGTTGAGAGATGAGACATCCGGCGGGATGTATCCTATGATGGCGTGGGGATAGGGGGTTCTTAATGACTGGCCCTATCCGCTCACGGTTCCCCAACCGTCGGATTCGGCACCACATCTGCCGTGGCTTTCACCGCGCGGGTCAGCACGTCCTTCGCGCTGGTGCCGGGCTTGACCGCGGGATGTGCCATTCCACGGTAGCGCAGCGGCTTGTAACCGAGATCCAACATCGCGGCCAGCGGTGCCTTTTTCAGCCCGGGTTTCCAATACTGCGGCCCGCCGCCGGTTTCATAATAGTAAATCCAGGTCTGCTGCGGGTCGGCCCAACCGGCGCAAAGCACGACATGCTGCCGCGGAATGTTGAGCAAATCGCCGGGCCGCAGATCCGTCGCGCTTGGCAGCGCATCACAGATGGACGGCAGTTTGGCCGTATCATGGACCGACGGCAATTTCAAACAGCGGGAAACGAAACCCGAGCAATCCACCCCCGCTGCGTGGGTGCTCACCCCCGCATTGTCCGCCCGTCGCTTCGCGGGTGACGAGACATCGCCCGCCGCAGAGCCATTTGCCACCGCAGCGTCGAACGATGCCGGGCCATCAAACCCACCCCATTTGTAGGGAATCCCCTCGTTCACCACTCCCGGGATCCACCATCCCTTGCGGGGTTGCTCGGGATCATGCCCGGCGTCCGGGGTGTTCACCAGGATGCCCGACCTGTCCTTACCATGCAGGATGTTCCCCGCGAATGGCCGCCATGGATGGGTTGCCAGTTTGTGGGCGATCGCCATCGATTCCGCAGGCGTCAGTTGCGACGGCGCGGACGCATCCCCGGCGACCATCGGTTCCTCCACCGCCACCGGCGTTTTCACCGCACACCCCACCGCAAGCAGACTGATAGATAGAACGAGATTTCTCACAGCCGGAGATTGAGTTGCCCGCGAGTCATGGTCAAACTCCGTCATGCCATTCGGATTGACCTCCGGAGGCAGGTCGAGCAAAACCCATCCATGATCAGCCGCCTTCGATTCGCGATCCTTGCCATCCACGCGCTGGCACTGGTTCTCGGCTCCGCGGAAACGCCTGCCAAGCCCCGCGTCGCCCTCGTCGTCGGCAACGCGAAATACGACGCGGCCATCGGCCCCCTCCGCAACTCCGTCAACGATGCCAAGGCGGTCTCGAAAACCCTGCGCGGCCTCGGCTTCACCGTCATCGAGGAACACAACGTTTCGCGCGATGATCTGTTAAAGGCCGTCGCCAGTTTCCGCGGAAAAATCAAGGACGCGGAAGTCGCCTTGTTCTACTACGCCGGCCACGGCATCTCGGTGGCCGGTTCCAATTACCTCATCCCGATCAAATCCGCCTATCAGCCGGAAGGAGCCGATAACCTGACGCTCCGCATGCTCGCCGAAACCAAGCTCTTCAACGCCGAACAGGTCGTCGCCGAAATGAGCGCCGCCGGTGCCCGCTGCAATCTCGTCATCCTCGATGCCTGCCGCAACACCCCGCTGGCGCGCAACACCCGCACCCGCGATGCCACTGCCCGCGGCGGCCTCACGGAAATGAAACCACCCGCCGGATCGCTCATCGCCTTCGCCACCGACGCCGGGCACACCGCCCAGGACGGCGGCGGAACTAACGGTCTCTACACTGGCGAACTCCTCAAACACTTGCAAACCCCAGGCCTCACCATCGAGCAGGTTTTCAAACGCACCCGCGCCGGCGTGATGGCACAGTCCGCAGGCGCGCAGATCCCTGCCGAGTACTCGCGCCTCGTCGGCGAAGACATCTATCTGGCAGGTCCCGCCGCCACATCTCCCGCCACACCCGCGTTGCCGAAAGCCGAGCTGGTCAAAATCCCCACCGCCAAGGAAATCAACCAGCTCGCCGCTGCCGGCAAGTCGGAGGAATGCATCGACGCCCTCCGCCTCGCCACCGCCGCAAGCGGACCTGCCGCATTCGCCGCCGCGCCCATCGACTCCCTGCTGGAAATCGCCAAAGAAGACCTCGGGGAAGCAACCGGCCCGTCACCCGAGGTCGAGGCCGCTATGAAAACCTGCCAGCTCGCGCTCGAAGCCATCCGCGACTGCCTGCCCCCGGACCACCCGCGCCACGCCGCACTCACCGCCATGGCCCAAAACCGCCTCGGCGACGCCCTCTTTCTATCAGGCAAGACTGACGCCGCCATTAAGTCCTACAACATCGCCATCGAGCTAGCTCCCGCCGATGCCTACCCGTTCTACAACCGTGGCCGCGCCTACCTCGTCCTTGGGAAATCCGACGAGGCCAAGGCCGACTTCACCACCGCCGCCGACCCGAAATTCAAACAACTCGGAGCTCGCAAGCTCGCGCTCAAGGCATTGACCGAGTTCGAATGAAGCGACTGTTTTCCCATTTTCTCGCCATCCTACGCTGGACCGCCCTCCTCGTGCCGATGGCCATCGCCGTCGGTTCCGCTTCCGCGTTCTTCCTGTGGGCGCTCGATGCCGTCACCCGCCTCCGCTTCGCGAATCCAGGCTTGCTGTTTTTACTCCCCATCGCCGGTCTCTGCGTCGGCCTGCTCTATCAACTTTACGGAAAATCTGCCGACGGTGGCAACAATCTGCTCATCGACGAGATTCACCAACCCGGTGCGGGTGTCCCCCGCCGCATGGCGCCGCTCATTCTGCTAGGCACTCTGGTCACCCACCTCTTCGGCGGCTCGGCCGGGCGCGAGGGGACCGCTTTGCAAATGGGTGGCAGCATCGCGGCCGCCTTCGCCCGCTTTCTCAAGCTCGATCCTGATGTTGTTAGAATCCTACTAATGGCCGGAGTCGCCGCTGGCTTCGGCTCCATTTTCGGCACCCCCGTGGCCGGCGCGGTATTCGCCTTGGAAGTGCTCGTCGTCGGCAGGATTCAGTATGACGCCCTCGTTCCCTGCTTTTTCGCCTCCCTCGTCGCCGATTGGACCTGCCGCACTTGGGGCATCGGCCATACCCACTATCCGGTCGAGGTGCTCGCCACGTTGCCCGATCCATGGCTGATGGGAAAAGTCATCCTCGCCGCCGTCGCCTTCGGCCTAGCAAGCATGTTATTCTCCACACTCGCCCATCGGTTAGGCGCGGCCTTTAAGACCCACATCCCCCGCGCCGAGCTGCGCCCTGTCGTCGGCGGGCTGCTCGTCATCGGCCTGTTTTTTCTAGCAGCCACCCCCGACTACCTCGGCCTCGGGGTTCTTGGAAATCGCCCAGACGCTATCACCCTGCCCGCTCTATTCACCTCCACGGAAATCCCCGCCACCGCCTGGGCGTGGAAACTCCTCTTCACCGTCATCACCCTCAGCTCCGGCTTCAAAGGCGGCGAAGTCACCCCGTTGTTCTTCATCGGGGCTGCCCTCGGAAATACTCTGGCGCTCGCCTTGGGTGCCCCGGTCGATCTGTTCGCCGCGCTCGGCTTCGTCGCCATCTTCGCCGGTGCGACTAACACCCCGCTCGCGTCAACCCTCCTCGGCATGGAGCTTTTCGGCGCAGGCAACGGCCTCTACATCGCCACCGCCTGCATCATCGCCTACCGCTGCAGCGGCAGCCGCGGAATCTACTCTGCCCAACGCGTCGCCTAGCCCTCACAACCTGCTTGCCTGCCAGTCCCCGCCCGGTTATTTCCTCCCCGCCATCCGGCATTCCCAGTCCCCGTAGTTCAACGGATAGAACGATGGTTTCCTAAACTGTAGATCCGTGTTCGATTCACGGCGGGGACATTCTTAATGAATTACGGGGATTATCCGAAGCTGCATTTGTTCGTGAAATGCGTGGAACAGAATTCCTCATTACGGGAAACTAACATCTCCAACCGACGACGGCTGCGGTCACTTCTTTCGAACCAAGATGCTCGAAGACCGGGCACCGTCTTCGCTGATCGAGACCGTGCTGATCCTGCTGTTGCTGACCAGCGTGGTTTTGATAGTCCCGGTGAATATCGGAACCATCGGTGCCGACACTTTCAAGTTCGCTTTCAACGACCTTTTGGAAACCGCCCAAGTGCCGGAGAGCTTCGATTGGACAGCACCATTCCGCTTCAAATCTCCCTTTATTTTCCCATTGTCGTAGTAGCGGGTCACGCCGATGCCCTTGTCTTGGCCGGGAATCACGACGGTGGTGGTGGCCACCAATCCCTTTTTCTCAAATCGCTTATAAACCGTGGTGATCTTGGTTCCAGGTGTCACGCCGTCCTGAGTCCAAGTGCCGAAAAAATCTTGGAAAAGATCGGCACTACAGATTTGCACGGAAGCGAGGATTGAGATTGCAGCGATGGTCAAAGCTTTCATTTGACTGAGATTCTTCCCACACCGAGCGCGGCTTTCAAGCTGCAAAAATTTGCCTGCTTTTTACTCAAGTCAATTGGCCACGGCTTGGAACTTGGATCTTGCTACCGGCACCGCCAGATGACAGGGAATCTGGTGCAAGTCGTGAGGGGCATTAGCTCAGTTGGTAGAGCGCTTCGTTCGCAATGAAGAGGTCAGGAGTTCGAATCTCCTATGCTCCACGCCTTGAATGCCCGTTGAAATGTCCTAGTTCTAAGGGATATCGACAAACGGCGCTGAACAGTCCACTCCGCCCACGTCCGGGCAATTCCGCCGAAATCCGAAAAAACGGTGCATTTTGGGCAATGTAATGGGCAACTAATTCGGAGACATTAAACACCCTTTCTGAGGTGGGGATTAGGGTGCGCTTTTTTGAAACGGACAACGAATATTAGTGTCATCGTGAAAAGGTGCATCAATGCTCCAATAAATGAGCAAGCAGTCCTCCAGCTCCTCAACCGATTTCCCGGAATACGCCGTGCGGCGCGAAATAATCAGCACCTTCTTTCACCCACCGCTGCCCTCAAACACGTTCCACGATCTAGTCAAGAAGGGCAAAATACTGCCTCTGAATGACCTGAGGGGATTTTATCGACTTAACGGTTCCCTCAAGCGGTTGGGGCTTCGCGAAGTGCCCCATCCTCCCGCCGAAAGTCCCTCCCGTTCGATGGAAGACATCCTCCGGTTAGCATTCACCGCGATCGATCCAGAGGTGTTTCCTGTTCCGAGTTGGATGCTGTCGGAGAATGAACTTGAACTGCGGGATAAGGACCACGCGAGACTTGTTGCCGACCTCCATAGGGACGCCATTCATGCGCTTCCTACTTTCCAAGAAAAGGCTGCGTACGCCGCCGGGGTTCTCGACGCGCAAGTGGTGATGGAGGCCGAAGGATGCCTGGAGGAGGGCTGACGGAAATAAAGCTGTGGAACTCGCCTCAACTGGAATTGCGGCGGGATGATAGGGTCTCAGGCAATCGGATCCGGGCAAACCGAACGGCGCTGACACTTGAGGCAGAACTCTCCCAGATAGAGTTGGTCGATCCAGTCCATGATCTCCCGCAGGTGACCGGCATCCGAGGTGAGGAATCCTGCTTCGAAGTTCCTCTTGTGCCGGCCTTTTGCTCCGAGGCCCGCGCCGGTGAGATTGGCTGATCCGATAAAAGCCCGCCGTCCATCCATGATCACGGCCTTGGTGTGGATGCGTGGGCAGAGAATCCGCTCAAACAGATCGCTGGTCACCAGATTCGGATACTTGTCGAAGTCCTCCCGGAATCGCGGACCTGGTTCCTTGGCGTGCATCAGACGCACGCTCACCCCTGCTTCGACGAGTTCGGAGAGAATCTCCAGCAGCGGCACAAAGCGGCGGCCCTTGGGGACATGCAGGTTCTTGATGTCCGCCGTGACAATCCACAGGAACTTCGTTGTCTGCGGCAGCAGTTCAACGATGATTTTCTGGTAGATGGCTTCGTTGAGGAGAAGTTGCATGAGATGCCGCAGCGGCGGTGACGAGTTGTGGTGAAATTAGGCGCTTGAATCTTTTGATAGGAGTGGCGCATGGTCGGACAATTTCTCATCCGCGAAGTAACAGGCACAACTGCTTGCCGACCTGAGTGGCTGCTATATACTAGCTACTTCCAAGTTTCCGCCGTAAGCGGGAGTTCGTTTAGCTCCGACCGCGCCTCCCGCCACGTCGGGTAGTGTTCGTCAAGGATGGCGACGAAGCGGTCGCTGTGGGTCGGTTCCAGGAGGTGGGCCATTTCGTGGACGATGACGTATTCAAGGAGATGCTTGGGTTTCTTGACCAACTCGGTGTTGAGCCGGATGTGACCGGCGCGGTGGTTGCAGCCGCCCCACTTGGTCTTCATCCGTTGCAGGAAGTAGCCATGGACTTGGACGCCGAGTTTGGGTTCCCATTTGCGGATGAGCGGCGGAACTGCCTCGTGAAGGAGTTGCTTGTGCCACTGATGCATGGTTTCCGCCCGCTTGATGTCGCTGCTGCCGGGGCGCACAGTCAGGATGATGCGCTTGTGATCCACGGTCACGCATGGCTTGGCTTCACGCTGTTCGACATTTAGGAGGTAGCGCCGGCCCCAGAGGTAGTGACTTTCGCGGGTGATGAACTGTCGGGGCGTTTCCCGTGCCTGGCTGGCGAGCTTCTGCTGCTGGTCGCGGATCCAGCCGAGCTTGGAGATGGCGTAGGCCCGGGCGACCTCCAGACGGGTCGCCAGAGTGGCGGCGAGGGTCAAGCGACCATCCGGCGGGTGGACGGAAAGATGGACGTTCTTGATGTCCTTGCGGGTCACCTCGATGGAAATCTCCCCGAGTTGGATCGTCTCCCTCATGAGTAGCCTGGTTGGTTTTTGATGAGGTCAAAAAGTGCCTGCGTCGCCCTCCGGTCCTTTTTCATGAGAGGGAAGAGGGCGTTGAGCACTTGCTTGCCCCGTGGGCCGTCAATGTCTTCCTTCCAGCCCGCAGGGGCCTTCTCGCGAATCGTGATGTCGATCTCAATGGCCAGATCAGCATGTCGCTGGAGGTCCTGCGGGCTCTCCTCCTCCATCATCGACGACATGGGGTCTGCCATGATCGATGGCAGGTTGTTGAAAATGATGATGGCCTCTGGCTTGCCGTGGAGCGAGGCGGGGACGCTGTTGGTCGGTGCCTTCTTCGCCATGTTCTGAACCAGCTCCTCGGCCTGCCTGAGAAATTCCTCATAGGAGATCGTCTCGTTGCGTTTTTGCGCGATGAGGTCTTCCAGCAGCTTGGACATCTGGTCGTAGAACTTCGGATCAGTGAGTTGGTCGCGAATGATCGTCTTGCGGACGTTGTTGATGATCCCTTCCGCGATGGCGTTCTTGGAGAGCTTGCCCTTCTGATTCAGCTTCTTGGCAATGGCATCGTGGATCCCCGTTTCAATGATCAGTTCAACAAGTGAGAGCGAGCTGAGGTTGCCAAGATCCGTCGCGGGATCGGCCTGGATGTAGGTGTTGATGAGGTGACGCATGTCCGCCTCGTAGGGTTTGATGTCGAGTTCCTCGCAGGAGTGCTTTTTAATCGCCGCCCGTGTCTCGGCAAAGAACTCGGTTTCCGTTTCGAGTGTCGCGATCTCCGCATCCGTGTAACCCGCTTCAGTCAGGTTCTGGGCGATCTCCGCATAGGCGCGCAGATAGACGACAACTGCCTTGTAGAATGAAATCCGCAGCGGCTCCGTGTCGGCCAACGACGTGGCAATGTTCCCATCCCCGCAGAAATAGCGGATGTATTGCTCCACCTCCCGCGGCTGGTCCACCGGATCGCACAAGTAGCGCAGCGCTTCGCGGGCTTCGTCCAGCTTCGCTCTGCCCTCCTTGATCCAATCCTTCAGAATCACGTTGGAGCCGCTGCCGCAGGTTTCGATATCCAGCTCCTCCGAGGTGTAGACCGCGATCGAGTTTTGCACATTCTCGAACAGTTCCTTGAAATCGACGATGTGGCCGTAGTCCTTGTCGTCACCATCCAGCCGGTTGGTTCGGCAGATGGCTTGGAACAGGTTGTGATCCCGCATCTCGTTGTCCAGATAGATGTAGGTGCAGGACGGCGCGTCAAACCCGGTCAGCAACTTGCTCACCACGATCAACAATTTCAGGTTGGCGGGTTCCTCGATGAATCGGCGCTTCGTCTCGTCCTCATAAGGCTTGGTGGTTAGGCCGTTTTTGAGGACATGCTGAGTGTAGGTATCGAACTTGTAGCGTTCGTCACTGTTAGCAGGTTCGCGTGAGATCGCGTTGTGATTCGGCTCGAAGGAGGTGATGATCCCGCAGTATTGACCGAATGTCTTGGTCTGAAAAATTCGATAGTAATGGCAGGCGTCGTAGATGCTTGCGGCCACCAGGATCGCGGTGCCGCGGTCATTGTTCAGACGTGGCAGGGCACCGAAGTCGTGGATGATGCTGGCGACGATCCGTGACTTGCGTTCTTCCGCGCTCATCAACTCTTCCATCGTCGCCCAGCGTTTCCGCGGGACGGATCGCTGATAGCCATTCAGTCCTTTGGTCTTTTTCTCAAACCAGTCGTCAATGGCTTTTCGCGAGGTCAACCGCTGTGGCACGTCCCTAGCCTCGTATTTGAGGTCCAGCACCACCTTGTCTTCGACCGCTTCGTGGAACTTGTTGGTGTGAATGAAGGTGCCGAAAACATCCCGGGTCGTCTCACGGTCTCTTCGCAAAAGAGGAGTGCCGGTGAAGCCCACGAAGATCCCGCCTTCCAGCCAGCGCTTCATCTGTTTGTTCATGCCGCCGCCTTGGGTGCGGTGGCATTCGTCCACGAAGACATAGAAGCGTCCTTGAATCAGCGGCGGAGCACCGGTTAGATCCAGATTGAATTTGTGGATCAGGGCGCACATCAGCCGCGGCTGGGCGGCGGTCAGTTTGCTCTCGAACTCCTGGCGCGAGGTGATGCGCGGCGAGGGTGAGTCCGTGCTGATCACGCCGGCATTGCGCATCACGCCTTCGATCTGTTTGTCGAGTTCGTCGCGGTCGGTGATGATCAGGACGCGCCCGTCCGGATCATGTTCCAGCAGCCACTTCGCCAGCATGACCATGAGGATGCTCTTGCCGCTGCCCTGGGTGTGCCAGATGACGCCACCCTCCAGTTTCCTGATCCGCTCTTGGGCGGCTTTGAAACCCTCGTATTGGTGCTCAACAATCCGAACAGCTTGCCGGGATTTGCCGACAGTTGCAGGCGAATTCCGTTCGACTCCAGAAGCTCAGCGAAGGAAGTGTGGATTACACACTCCATCTCACGTTTAATCTGCCTGAGCGCGAACCAATCGTTCTGGTTCCCTCGCTTATGCATCTAGCTTCGATGTGCGGCTTCAATCTTGAGCTTTACGTCGCCGAGAATGAAGACGGCTCTCAAGTCGTGAGTGGCAACCGGCGATAACGTCTCAGTTTGAATTCGGGCTTCCCCTCGCCGGTGCCACCACTCTACGTCGGGCAAGAAATGCTCCGACACGCTTCCAGACAACAATAGATGCATCATGAGTGAAACCTCGAAGGGAGAAGCCGACAACCGATGGCGATTGTCTTTCTTACAGCGTCTGGCAATCTGCGGCGGGATCATCCTGCTTGGGATGATATTCGCGGCTCCTCACCCAGGAGCGATTCTCTTCGTTCCGTTCTATCCAATTGGCTTGGACAAGATCATGGGCACCACGGGTCCGAGTGGTAGCGGAGTTGTCGGTTTCTTCGTGTTTGCAATCGTGATTACCATCGTCTTGAGCGTTTCGCTTAGATTGCCGTTCATTATTCTCTGTGTTATTCTTGCCATCATCTGCGGATTTACTACTAGCGGATGCCACCGTGTTTTGGAAGGAATGTCCGGGCTCACATGAGGCAAGAGAACGAAGATAGCCGAATGAAGAACGATCCAGACGGCTTTCATGTCCGGCACTCCTTGTTCCTCTAACCAACGATTGTTCAGCGCGAATCGCACTATCTCATTCTGGCTCATCCGCCAATAACCTTTGCGGCTGCGCGTCGCCATGTGCACCTTGTCGGGATCTGCTCCCAATGCTAACAAGTGGCGGCGACGCGTGCGCGGTTGCTTCCATTGCTTCCAG
>JAYTLO010000375.1:0-16367 GCA_043729385.1 Akkermansiaceae bacterium | reverse complement strand
CGGTCCTTTTCGGGGTTGGCCCAGGTTCGGAAGGCGTAGTCGCCAACTACCTGATAGTTTTGGGCGGGGAGGTAGGGTGCGAGCGCGGGCCAGGCGTATAGGAAGTAGGCGAGCTGGGCTTTTAGGTGCTCGTGGCCGAGCTTTTGGGTGACGATGATGTCCGCGCCCCAGTGGATGAGCTTTACGAGATCGGGCGCGTCGGGATGATAAGGCTCGAGAGCACCCCAGAATTTCTTGTCAGCGGGAGCTTCGTAACTGACCTGGTGAGGCAGGCGCTCGTAGGCGGATGGGTTTGATAGAAACTGGGGAACCAGCGTGTGAAGCTCCCATCCGAAGTGGTGATCGTCGCGCCAGCCAAAAGAGCCACGGCATTCGGCCCGTTCGTTGCCGACGTGGTGTCGGCTGTCGATCATGAAGTTGACGGCATTCTGATAGCTGACGCGCTCGAGCCAGAACGGTCCGATGCGGAAGGGGACGGAAACAAGTCTGCCTGCTTCGACGACGTATTCGTCCCCACCGGCTGGATCGAAGGATGAAAACTCGCCGATGTGTTTTTCGATCGTGCCGTTGGCGAGTGCCGCACCGCCTTTGGCGAGACGTATGATGAAACGGGTTCCATCGGCGAGGGTGGGGGCGGTGAAGCGCTTCGGCTTGCCGAGGTTGAAGCCGCTTTGGTTCAGATAGATTTCAGGAATGGCTTGCTGAGGAGTGCCTCCGGTGGCGGGATTGGCCGACGGCGGGAGGGCTGGGACGGCTCCGGCATCGCCGGGCCAGATCACCATTTCCTTTACGCGAGCGCTGTCCATGGTGCTGGCGGGGACCCAGAGGCGGAGCTTGTCGGTCGTCACGCTTACTGTCTGGTCGAAGGGAATGGCGAGGGCGCTGGCGTGGTTGTTCGAGATTTCCGCAGACGGAATATCGATCCATTTTTCTTGGCTCCAGAACTGGATCTTTAAGGCCGGGATCACGTTCGCGGAGCCGAATCCGGTGAAGAGATGGATGCCGGCGAGCGGGTGGGCGGCACCGAGATCTACGATCAGCCATGCGGGGTCGGCGGACTTTTGACTGACCCACCGCGAAGCGTCGCTGGCGGTGCCGTCGATCGCGCTGGTTGCGGGATACTCTGGAAGTTGGGAACTGGCGGTGGCCGACTTGGGCTTGAGCGGCGCCGCAATCGCGGTGGCGCAGAGAAGGGTGTGAGTGGCAAAATGGCGGAGGTTCATGAAGAGGTTGACGACGTTTCCGCTGCCGGAAGTTCAAGGTTTGACGGCAGAAGGGACGTCGAAAAAGCGACAGAAGACAATGGGCTTGGAAGGGTGGCGACCTGCACGGGGAGGTCGAGCACCTTGCCGAGCCAAGCCGAATGGGAGTTGGAAGCCTCCAGTTGTGCCATGTCAGTCCTGAGAATAATTCGTGTCGAAAGCAGCTCAACTAAAGCAACGAACCGCGAACAGGGCTGCCGGGGTGTCGATGGACGGAACCAGGATTTGGAGCTCAAGACATTTTGTCATAACGGGCGTATCGAGCTTGATGATCCGGCGGGTATGGTGGTTGCCACTGATCTCCGCAACAACTCGGGTCGTGGTGTGATTGAGGGTCGCAATTGATGATCTGCTAGAGTGGGCGGATCCGCTGGCTTCCGCCGTCACGGCGATCTTGAGGTCCTGCACGCAGAATGGCATGTCACGTTCCGGGTGGCCCATTAGAACGGATTCCATCGGGTGGTCGAAGTCCGTGTCGAAGTCGATCTCGATTTGCGCGATGTTTTGCGGGGTCTCCCAGTGCAAGCGGACGACGGGTTGTTCCTGCGCGAAATCCGCAACCCAAGCGTTGGATGCGCGGGTGGGACGGCTGATGCCATTGATGAGATTTGTCGCGCCGAAGCCACGGATGGGAGGCTCGATGGCCAGGGCGAAATTTTTCCCCAAAGGGCGGCGCTGGGGCGTCCAGAACTCGAAAGTATCGATGCCGATGTCCGGTGGTGGTGACTGGATGTTGGACTTGGCCACGGCATTGTTTCCGGCCTGGCAGAGGGCCAGCACACCGGTAAGCCGCTGATCGCTGAGGTGGGCGGCGATGTTATCGTTTTTCAAGAGGCACACGAAGGCAAACCGTGAATCTTCTATCAGAGAAATGAACTCGAGCGGGACCTGTTGGCCCTTGCCAACGGCGAGGGGAATCTCAAGAGATTCGAGGACGACGTCGGGCGTGTGGTTGTCCGGCTTTGCGCTGGCCCGGAGCTCGGCGCGCAGCGTGGTAGCAGCAGTGACATCGAGCGTGAAGCTAACGGACGGCATCGGGCCGGCTGATACGGGCAGCATCATCGCCCAGGATTCTGATAGCGGCAGAACCTCGCCGCAGGAGGTGAGGCCGCCGAAGGCGAGTTCGCTGGTGGCGGTGACCTTCGCGCTGCGGGCGAGGTCGGCACGGTCGTTAAGCGCGACACCAGGTATGAACTGTCCGGACCGGAGCAGGGCATGCTGGAGTTCACGCATGCGTTCCGGCTCTAGCAGGTCGCGCGGATTCAAGCCGTCCCTGAGGCATAGGGCGGCAGCCATGCCGACGGCTTGTCCGCCGTGGGCGCAGGTGGCCATGACGCGGGTGCTGGCGAAGGCGACGTGGGAGGCGCTGATGATCCGGCCGGCAAGCATCAGGTTCGGAACGTTCCGGCTGTACATGCTGCGCCACGGAATTTGATAGACGCCCTTGGAGTGCCACTGGGTGCAGCCTGCCTGTGCGCTGAAAACACCGTCCACGGGGTGCAGGTCGATGGCCCAGCCGCCGAAGGACACGGCGTCCGGGTGGGTCCGTTGTTCGACGATGTCCTGCTGGATAATGATCACGTCGCCTTCAAAGCGGCGGCTCTCGCGCTTGCCGGGGATGGTGCCGACCCATTCGAGCGTGAGGGTTTCCGCTTCGGGAAACTGACCGGAGTTCTTGATGTGATTCCAAACCCCGTAGGCGACCTTCCAGAGTTCCATCTTGATGGTCTCGCTGTCGTGAATGGTGTCGAGCGCGCCGCCCCATTCGATCCACCACAGGCGGCATCCGGACTCGCCGGCTTTGAAATCGCGCCAGCGGGGGATCTTCGTAATGTCGGAGAGGGCGAAGCTGGGCGGGGTGAACCTGATCGGGCGCCCGGTGTCCTTGGAGTGGAAATAAATCGTGTGCCCCAGCAGCTCCGATGAGGCTGCAGGTGGAGCGAAAAGTTCGCCGAACTCGTCACGGCCTTCAGTGCCGATGCGAAATGCGGCGCCTGCGAGGAACCCGACAATGCCGTCACCGCTGGCATCACAAAACAGAGGGGCTCCGATCTCGTAGCAGGTCGAGTTCTGCGAGCAGAAGGCGCGCACTGACTGAATCGAATCGTCCTGTGATTTTGCGACATCCTGGACGGCAGTATTGAGCATCAGGGTGATGTTGGGTTCCTGGATGACCATTTCTAGCAAAATGGTGTCGAGGATGAGAGAGTTCCCCTCGGGATTACGGTGCATGTTTTCGACGAGGATCTCATCGATTACGCCCCCTTCACGAGCCCAGCGGTTGTTGTTTCCCATGTGTGAGGTGGCCCCTAAAATCCACAGGCGGACTTCGCTGGAGGCGTTTCCACCGAGCACGGGACGATCTTGGACGAGCACGACTTTCACTCCAGCCCTTGCGGCGGTGACGGCACAGCAGACGCCGGAGAGCCCGCCCCCGATGACCGCGAGATCGCAGGTATGGTGGACGGTGCGGAGTGTTCTATTCGATACAGGTGGTTCAACGATCATTGGAAATGGGAGATAGAATGGGTGAAGCGGCAGGAAGGTGGATGCGGCTGAGCCAAAGCAGAAGCCAGGCGGCGGGATGGAGGAACGCCATGATCAGGAACCATTGGCCGTAACCCTGACCCTGTACTTGCTCGAGGAGTCCTCCGAACAAGGTCTGAATTGCTTGATCCAAGAACCCCGCGGGTTTCGTGGAAGGGCCGGTAACCATTCTGGCGACGATGGTATTCATCACGATGCCGCCGATGGTGCTGCCGGTGGCAACCACACTGAACACGGTGCCCAGCGAGTGTTTCGGAACCAGGTCCACCACCAGCGAGCTGATGTTGATGAGCCAGGCCAGCGAGGCGACGACGGTGCAGGCGGCGAGGGTGAGCGCGAAATTCAGTCCCGTGATCTGGGAGATGAATGGCGACAGCGGCATCAGGCAGGCGCAGCCGAACATGACCCACATGCGGCTGCGTTCCGGGATCATCCCGCCAGCGACGAGTCGGCCGGAAAGCCAGCCACCGAGCAGGCTGCCGACCCCTGCGGCGGCGTAAACGATCCAGGTGATTTTGAGCTGCTCTTGGTTCAACCCGCGGTCGCTGCTGAGGTATTTGGCAAACCAGAACTGATAGAAATACCAGACGGGATCGGTGATAAGACGTCCGATCAGCAGATACCAGGTCCCGCGGTAAGTGAAGACTTGGGTCCATGACCAGGGCTTGCCTGCTTCCCTGGCTGCCTCGCCGGGAGAGGTTTCCTCGATCAATGCCAGTTCCTCAGCACCGAGGAAACGATTCTCGCGTGGCTGGCGGTAAAGTAAAAGCCATGGGATCAGCCACACCAGCCCGGCGGCTCCGGTGATGATGAACGCCACCCGCCAGCCGGTGCCTTGGCCGAGCCAGCCGGCGATTGCGGGAAGTTTCTCCGCGTAAGAATAGGTGGCGAGAGGAATGACGATGTAGGGTGCTACGGTGGCACCGATGGTCGCGCCCATGGTGTAGAAACCGATGGCCAAGGCGCGCTGCCGGGCGGGAAACCACTCCGAGACCGCTTTTGATGCCGCCGGCCAGACTCCCGCTTCGCCAAGTCCGAGCGTGAAACGGCAGACGGCCATGGATCGCATTCCTTGCACGCCCGCTGTCAGCATGTTGGCGACGGACCACCACGTGACAAAGAGCACCATGCCCGCGCGAGTGCCCATGATGTCGGTGATCCTGCCGGAAATAAGATAGGCGATGGTGTAGGCGACGAGGAAAATGTTCACGACATTCGCGTAGTCGCGGTCATCCATCGCGAGGTCCTTTTGGATGGTAGGAGCGAGGGCCGACAGCGTCTGGCGGTCCACATAGTTAAGCACTGCGGCACCGAACAACAAAGCGATGATCCACCAGCGCAGACCCGGGATAACCAGACGTTTCCTACTAGCGGCAACGGTGCTTGCGGTGGAAGATTTCTTCGGAGAACTGGAGCAGGGTGGGTTGATGGACGTGGAGAGGGCTAGTGCGTGACCGCTTGCGAACTGTCATGAAGATAAACTAATTTCGGCTTGCCGACCATGGCAGAGTGCGCATTGTTTCTGTGATTTTGCGTTTCAGAAATACTTATGCCCGAACTCGGAAAGAACCCGGCATCCATCAAACGGGTAGCGATTTTAGTCGATACTTCAACGACTTGGGGGAGGGAAGTGATTGCGGGCGTCCACCGCTACAGCCGGGAGCACGGCGGTTGGCAGTTATTCGTCGAGCCACGCGGGGTGGATCAGCGTCGCTGGTTGCCAACCGCGTGGAAAGGTGACGGAGTGATCGCGCGGGTGGGATTCACCGATCTGGCGAAAAGTCTGAAACTGTTAAAACTGCCGGTGGTGAATGTGTCGGGAATTACTTTGCCAAAGGTAAACTTCCCGCGTGTGATTTCGGATCAGGTCGCGGCGGCCAATCTGGCGGCGGAACATTTATTAGCCCGTGGATTCAGAAACTTCGCTTACTTCAGTTTGCTGGGGTTGGATTACGTGGCGGAGCACCAGCAGGCGTTCCTGGATGCGCTGCGGCGGAGCGGGCAGCGCTGCGAAGTCTTCGGGGTGGAGCCACAGTTTGGCGCGGAACCAGACTGGAATCTCGACATGAAGCGGGTGGGAAAATGGTTAATGGGGCTGCCAAAGCCGCTCGCCGTGTTCACATGGAATAGCATCAGCGCGCGGGAATTGATTTATGCCTGCATGCAAACGGGACTGGCAGTGCCAGAGGACGTCGCCGTTCTCAGTGGCTCGGACGACGATCTGTTTTGCGAGGTCACTCCGGTGCCGATCTCCGCGGTGCAGCTGGGATGTGAGCTGATTGGTTATCGGGCGGCAGCACAGTTAAATCAAATGATGGGCCAGTCCGCGAAAATCCTTCCCGCAGAGGTATTGATTCCCCCGCAAGGAGTGGTGGAAAGGCGTTCGACGGATACATTGGCGATGGAGGATGCCGCCATGGTGAAGGCCTTGCGTTATATACGCGAGAATCCTGCGCGCGTGATGAGCGTTACTGACGTGGCCCTCCAGTCGGGACTTTGCCGTCGGGCGCTTGAACAACGGTTTCAGCAACTGCTGGAAAGGTCTCCCGCAGCGGAGATCCGGCGGGTTCGGATCGAGCATGCAATCAATTTACTACAGCGCACGAATCTATCCGTCGCGACGGTTGCGGAGCGATCTGGCTTTAGCAGTGCGGAATACATGGCTTCGGTTTTCCGCAGTCAGCTTTCGGTGGCACCGCTCTATTATCGGAAACAGAACCAGGCCGGGTCTAAACATTGATGCTGTTCGATTTGAAGCATCACTTTTTCTGATAGATCCGCACGTAATCGACTTCCATAAAGGTGCCGTCAATGGCAGCGGTGACCTTGCCGCCCCAGCCAATGACGGCAAGGCTGAGCCAGACGTGCGCGGGTTGATGGCAAATCTCGTTTTTCTCCCGGCGAAGTTCCTTACCGTTGAAATAGAAGATGAGTTCTTTTTCGGTCCATTCCAGACCGTAGGTTTGGAAGTCGCGGGAGAAGTTATGGTTTCCGTCGAGGATGTTGAATTTGGAGATTTCCACCCATCTCGTTCCGTCATGGTAGTCCACGCGGTAATTTTCCATCATGCCCTTCCAGTTGCCTTGCTCCTGCCAACCATTGACGATCTGAATGCAACCAACGGTGCGGTCCTCGGGAAAGGTGAACTCAGCGAATTTTGGGCCGCTGGCGTTTGTGACCCAGCGCTTAGTAGTATCTCCATCGACGATGTTTTTGGAGGTGTCCTTGCCGTCTTTGTAAAAGCCGCTGGCGGTTACTATTGCATCTTTGGCAAAGTTGATAAGCCCTGGTTTGTCTTGATCGGCGGTCTGGGAGAACGGATCCGGAAAACCATCGGAATTTACGTTATAGATTCGGAACTCGCCCAAGTGGAAGTGGCCGTCCTGATCGGAGGTGAGGCGGATGCGGCGGGTCGTGACGGGGATTTCTAGTTGGATGGTGACATCGGGCCTGACTCCGAACGTTAAGCTCTTGGAGGAGCTCGGGTGGGTTGTCTTGCCGTTGACCACGGTGACGTCGGAGTGGTTGTGAATGTTGGTATTGACCTCGTTCGGGTAGTGGCCCTCATTGATATCAATTTCAAAGGTCTTTTTCCCTGCGGGCTGTTTGCCCAGCGTCATGATCCAGAACGAGTTGTTCGTTGCTTCGGCAGCAGCGTAGCGGTAGCGGCATTCGTAGTAGCCATACTGAAACTTTTGCTTGGTCCAAACATTGCCGGAGGTCCAGTCCTTGCCGCCGCGCGACTCCTTTTTGTTAATGAGTCTGAGCGTGCCATTGGAAACATTCGCATTTTCACGCCAGCGGCTGCTGAGAATGTGTTCGCTGCGGGAGTTCTGGGAAACCCAGTTCTTCTCCAACTTTGAATCGTTATAGTCAAACTCGTCGCTCCAACTCAGCTTCCACTGGTTGGCTCCGCCGGGCAAAAGAGAGCCTGGTTGTGGAAGCATTTCCGCTGCGCCGCTGTGGAACGCAGACATTAAGGACAGAAACGCCGCCGCGAGAAGCTGGAATGGGAGATTCGATTTCTCAATCATGTTGAACGAGAGCCAGGGTAAAGCAGATCCTTATGAGCTGCGGATGTTAACGATTTTGGTTAAAATGTTGATTACTTCATTTCAAAGTTAAACGCCGCCTTGCCGTCCGCATCCGGGGTCCAGTGGATGGAAAATCCATCACACAAGGCGGCTGAGCTCTTGTTGGAAAGGGTGAGTGCTGAAGGCTTCGGGGCGCTGAAAATGAATATCCGGTTCTTATAGGTTCCGGTCTCGACCTCGGCCTTTGAAATGCCGGGGCCATTCAACTTCTTGGAAAGTGCATCCACCGGCTCTTCGAAACTTTGCGTCATCCTTTTCCCATCCGTCCAAGTGAGCTTGATGGTGTCCAAGGTCAGTTTTTTCTGGAGTGCCGCCATCGCCTTTTGATCGCTTTTCCATTTTTCCTCCCTCATCCACTTGGGATAGGTATCAGGAAATTTCACCTCCACGCCAAACCGAATCGGGTTCTTCTTAAACGTGCCGCTTTCCGTGACGCGGCCGTTGATGGAGATGACGCCGCGGTCCTGTTGGATCACTGCCTCGAATCCTGCATCTGCCGAAACTTTTCCACGGATGACAATCTTTTCCAGCTTGTCGGTGGCCGCTTGTTCGGACGTCAGTGATTCCGCCTTGATTTTCTTCATCTCCGACTTGCCGTCAGCCAGAACCTCTTCGATTCCGAAAAGAATGGCAAAGTGGTCGTTGGGTCCGAATGCATCGCGTTTATCGTTTAAAGGTGTGACTCTAACTTCGCCAGCCGCAGTGAGGCCAAACGTGAAGCGCTTGTTTTCGTAGCCAGCGAAATACCCCAGCCACGGCGCCTCGTCGAGCGCTGGAAGCTGTGCTGAAACGCTGGGGAGACAGCCGATGCTCAGCCCGAGCAACGATCCGAAGAAGTTGCGCATTGATCTTGAGCGGCGTTTTACATGAATGGTTTTATAGATCATATACATCGGGGTGATTGTTTTAATGGATTGGTTGTTTCACCTCATTCGATCTGGGCAGCGGAAGGCATGGATGACCTGGAGAGTTAAAGACATCGATTTGAGCTGAAATGAGATTTACGGACTACTAACAAACAGCCTCGCAAAGCGTTGCGGGCCGGAACTGGCGGGCAGGGTGGCGGTCCATTGATTCGAAGTTCCATCGTTGGTGCCCGTGACGAGAGCCTGAATCACACTGCCGCGGATCCAGTCACCGCCGAGAGTGTCGCTCCATTCAACATGGAACTGGACTCCGTCCGCGACGGCGGCGTGGCTGCGGCGGTAGGTAAACAGGAAGGTATCGCCGGACGCCGTGAGGTGGGTCACCGAGCCAGTAGGATCGTTAGGTGAGGTGCCGATGGCAAATTCCAGAAGATTTGCCAAGCCGTCGAAATCCGGATCTGCGCCTGGTGCGGCGTAAGCGGGGTTTGTGAAGTTGGCTTGCTCCCACAGTTGCAGATTCGAAATCACGCTGATAGCGAGCAAACGGCTGGTTTCGCCATTCACATTCGATGCTGATAGAGCCAGGACGTGGTTGCCAGCGGCGGAGAAGAGGGCGGTAGTGGCTGCCGAGGAAGAATCATTGAAGATGACAGCACCCGGGCCGCTGAGCTTCGTCCAATTGGCCGCGCTGGCTTGGGTAACCATTCCATTCAACGACGCCGCGGTGCCAATTTTAACGATCGGCGCGGAACCGGGATCGACGGTGGGCACAAACTGGTGGTTGAGTGTTAGAGTAAGTAGCGGTCTGCGCGCGGGGGTCGCGTGGTCGTCGGAGGCGAGGCGTACGAAGCGATTGGCTCCTGTATCGTCGGCATCCATTTTCAACATCAGATCGAGAGCCTGTGAAGTGTTGATCGCCGTGGCGGCGGCGGTGGCGAGTGCGGCACCGCTCAAGGTGAACCGGGTTCCGGCGATGGTCGTAGAGGGATCGAAGCTGGAGATGCCCGCGAGTGTGGGCGTTGCATATTCGCTTTCCGCGGCGGCCCCCGGAATGAGCCAGGGCATCCCGACCATGCGGTTCGTCCAATCGGCTCCGGTTCCCGTTCCGTAGGTGGCTGAAATGCCGTCGCCACTGCCTTCGGTGAAGGTAGCGATCAACTCGTGAAGCCGAAGGGTTTCGAGATTCGTGCCTGATCCGGTAGCGGCGATCCATAAGTCGAGACTCGCGTTTGTCACTCCGGCACCCGCGGGGACTTGGCCGAGATCGAACTCCAGCAGCCCGCGGACTCCGCTGCTGGAGCGCCCCACGAGCAACTGGTCACGGGAACCGGAATTCCATGCGGGATTGTCGCCGCGAATGAAGGTGGCCTTGTGGCTGTAATCGTTTTCGCCTTGGCGGAAGGTGAGAGTGAGAGGTGGGCTGACGTGAACGGTGAGGTCGGCCTGCGCGCTCCCCAGGCCGTTCGTCGCGGTGGCACGGATCAGATAGGTCCCGGAGGCCGAAAATAGCGCGGTGGTGTCCGCCGCAGAGGTGTCGCCAAAAGTGACGGTGCCCGGCCCGCTGAATTTCGACCATGCGACGGTGGCTCCGCCGCCGATGGTGGCGGTGAGTCGCAGGGCGGTGGCCGTGTCGGAGACGCTGACAGGATTAGCGGTGGGGGAAGCGAGAGCAACCGATGGCTGATCGATTTCCGGAAAACCCGGGATTGGAGTCCAAACAAGGTTCACGATGGTGGCGGTTTGCTGGAGCGTGAAAACGCCATACGTGGCGGCGTTGTTTCCGGCGGAGTCGGGAGTGACCGTGCCGACAGCCAGCGTGCCGACCTTGGTCGTGGCGGATAGAAGCGCAATGCTGCGTGCGCTGCGCCAATAGCTTTGGAGGAAATTGGCGGTGCTGCCGGGCGAGTTGAGGGTGACATCGACCTTCGCGCCGTTGTTGATGGTGACGGTGGCACCGTTGATGCTGCCGATGCCTGAGGCATTGTTTGCGGTAAAATTGGCCAGAATTTTTCCAGAACCGCCGAGCGTAAGCGTGCTGGAAAACGTGAGCGGTGAGGCGACGAGGCTGCCGTTGATCGTGCTTGGAGTGGCGATCACGCCGGTTCCGGAGAGCCTGCCCGTGCTGGTGGTGACGTTGAGGCTGCCGCCGCCGGCGAGGGTGCCGGAAACGACAAGGGTGCCAGCGCTGATGGTCGAGGTGCCGGTGTAGCTGTTTGCGCCTGATAGAGTCCAGGCACCTGTTCCGGACTTGATCAGGTTGGTCTTGAAAGCGGCACTGTTGTTAGGAATCCCGCCTGCGATTTCTCCATCGCCCGTGCCGGTGAGAATGAGAGTCTTGGTGCTGGCAGAGCTGATGAAACCGCTGGTGAATTTCAACAGCCCGGTGCCGCTGTGGTCGATGGTCGCCCCTTGGCTGCCGGCAAGGCTGATCACACGGTCGGTGGTCTCTCCGGAGCCCGTGTAGCGTAGAGTGCCGGAAGTGATGGCGACGGTACCGGTTACCACGGTTTTCGGAGTGCCGAGACTACTGCTAGAAAGGAGCGGAATGCCGCCGTTGACGCTGTTTAGGGAACTGACAGCGAGGGTGCCGCCGCTGATGGCAGTCGTGCCGCAGTAAGAGTTGTCTCCGGTGAGCGACCATGTGGAAGTTCCGGCTTTTTGCAGGCTGAAAACAGCGGGGCCGGAGTTGGTGGAATTGTCGTCGTTCTTGTAGCTGATCACCAGGCCGGCATCGGAAATCGCACCTGAAAAAATGTTTTCGCCGGAGGTGGCGTTGCCGCTGATGGTCAATTTCGGAGTTCGGCTGAGGACTTGTTTCGCATTCCCAGAGGAGGGGGAGATAATAAGTTTTCCGGCCCATATGAGGGGCCCGGTGCCGCTGGATTCGAGAACTCCATCCGCCTGCCAACCGCCCAAGCGAATGGGATGGTTGGAAAGGGCGGCAGGGCCAGTGTAAGTGAGGCGCGGGCGCCAGTTTTCCGCGTGGAGATAGCGGGGTTGGAACTCGATGGCGGAGTCCGCGGTGAGGCCGAGGGAGGAAATCGCCGGGATGGTGACAGGCCCCCGGGGGATGCGGAGTTCGCCGGTGTGCTGGCTGCCGGCGGGGAGGATGAACAGGCTGTCCCCGGCGCGGTTGACATGGCGGATGCCGCTGCCCAGCGGCTGGCCGAGGGCAATCAGTCCGAGGGCCGGGTCGGCCGCGATTGGCGAGACAAAGTCCACGTCGCGAGGGGCGATGCCGTCGCCGGAGATCTTTCCGTTGAGGAATAGCGTGGTGTTAGGTGTGCGGCTGAGATTGGCGATTTGGAGATTCTGCAGGGCAAGGATGGGCGTGGCGAAAGTTTGGCTGCTGGATACGGAGGTGTTGACGAGGATACCGCCATGAGTGACGGAGTCGTCGCCCGGCTTGGCGGCACCGAGGCGGAGGGTGCCGGGGCCGGAAAAGACGTGTGGAGGAAGGTTGGCGCTGTCCAGATAGAGAGACTGGAGTTCCTGATCGCTTGGCAGGGAAATTCCAGCGGGAGCGGTCGATAGATTGAAAACCGCGGCGAATCCGGGGAGGGGCTTTCCGTCGCTACCCCAGTTGGCGGAGTTCGACCAATCGCCATCGACAGAGCCGACGAAACCCGGCTTTTGATAGTAGCGGGCGTAGTCCCAAGTCGCTTCGGTATCGTCGAGGGCGGCGTTGGGGTGCAGCCAGTCGAGCACTTTGGTGCTGAGGATAATGTTGGAGGGAAGGACGGACTCGACGTCGTTCATGCCCGAAGCGGGAGCGGTGAAAACTTTTTCTCCGTTGATATAGGCGACCTGTGAGTTGTCGGTGCGCCACTCGATACCGATGGTGAGGTATTGGGAGACGTCTCCAAGGGTGGAATGATTCCGGGTATGGTCCCAAGTGCGCCCGGCGGGAAGGCCCGGGCGGGTGCGGCAGGGGAGCACGTGGTCCCAAACGCCGAAGCCATAGTTGTTCGCCACACCGGTGGAGTCCTTGTGGAAAAACTCGGGGGCGTCGATTTCATATCCGTTGATGAGTTCGTCGGTGGCCGCATGCCAGTAAGCGATGTCAACCCCGCGGGCGGGGAGCTGCGGCAGGCGGACACGCGCTTCATGGAAGCCGAATTTTTGTGCCTGCCTTGCGATAATGCCGCCTTCGATCCAGTTGGACTCGGTTTCCAGATCGGCGGTGGTGGCGGAGCCGAGGGGGACGCTCCCCTTGTAGCGCAGCTTGGTGTGGAGGCGGCCGTCGGCGACGGTGTATTCGCTGCGGCCGAGAAATGTCGACCAAACGGACGCGTCCAAGCCCATGCCGTCGAAGTGTTCGTTGATCGGCGCGAGGGTGTAGTTTTGAAGTCCGTCCGCAGCAGGTGCCCAGGGCGAGTGGCGCGGGATGAACTGAATGGCATCGGCGATGATATAACCGTTAGCGCCATTGTTGCGGAGGGTGACGGACGCGGTCGCTCCAGCCTCTGCCGTGATGCTGGTGAGAAGCATCCAGACTCCGTTGTTGACCTGCTGGTTTACATTGGCGGTGCGGCCGCCGTCAGGAAATGCTAGGTCAACCGGCGTGTTAGTGGCGCGGTTGGGATTGGCGGTCCAGCGTAGATAAACATCGTAGTTTCCCCGGGCCGCGAGGGTCGGGGTGATCGTATAAGAGGCGGTGGGTGTGGAACCAGAGACGAATGATGCATAAACCGGGGCGCTGCCATAGTAACCCGGAACGTTGCTCGCCAGCCAGGTGCCGGTGAACGAGGTGCCGGGGCCACCGTTGTCCACGATGGTTCCGGTGCCGGCCATGATGCCCCGCGTGGGCGGGCTTTCCCCAGAGGGGTCTGTAGTGGCGACGGCGTAGAAATAGGCGCTGCCCGGGGTGGCGGTAGTATCGATGAAATGGGGGCTCGTCACCGTGGCGAGGGCGCTGAGACTGGAAACGGGCGATGTGCCGCGTTTTACCTGATAGGCGGTGGCACCGGGAACCTCGGACCAAGAGAGAGTGACTTGGTTAGAAGACTCAGAAGGCGTGCGGACGAGGGTGGAGGGAGCTGCGGGTAGCGCATCGGCAGTCACCGCGAGCATCAAGCTGACCACGAATACAGACGACTTAACTGAAAGTGGCCGGCTCACAGGTTGGGTTTTTCCGTGCGACGATTTATTTTGATTCCGGCAGGCTTGCGGCTTCGAGCTTGAGCGGAATTTGCACACTGAAGCTCTCGTCGAGACGTTCGGCGGGTGCTGCGGCACAGAAGAGGACACTGGGCCTGCCGTTCTCCAACAGGAGCTGCGGTCGCTCCAGCTTCATGAGTTTCCGGGTCGCTCCATCGGCCCACTTCAAGTCGAGGGTGGAGACCAAGGTGTGGGCGGCGGGTTTCCATGCGAAGCCATCTGCAGACTCGAAAAGCGCAAGGGAAACCCCGGCGCGGGTGAAGCTGCCGGCATTGTCTTTGACGATCGCCCAGTAGCGATCGGGGCCGTGCCAGATAAAAGGATCCTCGGCGGCGAATGTGGAGCCGGGGCTGGTGAAGACGGGATGAGGCTGCTTTTTAAAAGGTCCAGTGGGACTATCGCTGGTGGCGGCGACGTGAACCACGGGACCGCCGAACGGAAGCTTTCCTTGATCGCCGACCGCTTTGTAAACCATCAGATAGCCGCCGTCCGGGCGCTGGGTGACACTCGGGTTCGCGAGGCAGAGGGCATCGTGAAATCCGGGGGTGGGAGCGACGAGCGGCGTGTTCGAGCGAGTCCATGGCCCGGCGGGGCTATCGGCGACTGCGACTCCGATTCGCTGGTTGTTGCGGTGGCTCCAGTTCAATGTTTCCATCGCTTTTCCGTCCCCGGTGTTTCCCATGTAATAGATATGATATTTGTTACCAAATTTCATCACTGTCGGATTGTGAGTGCAGAGTCCGTCCCAGAAGTCCTTGCCGCGGGCGGGCAGGGCGACATCCACAAAAACGTAAGGCCCCAGAGGATCATCGGCGACGGCGTGGGTGATCTCGGAGTGGGTGACCCAAGCGTAGTGTCCAAGTTCGCGCGGCCAGCGCGAGTAAAACAGATGACATTTTCCAGCATCGTCGCGGACCATCGTGCCGCACCAAACAATGTATCCCGGATCCTCGAATTTGGCCGCGGCCGGCACCGGCTGGATCATCTTGGGGAAATCATAGTCGGGTGCCGCGATGGCATGGGCCGCGCACAGGATCAGGATGGCTGTGAGTCTGAACTTCATTTGGTAAAAGCGGAAAGTCGCTAGCTGGGCGTTGTCTTGGCCAATTACGAGCGGCGGCGGCGCAACAGCCCTGCGCCCATCAGCATTCCGGCGAGTGCGCTGGTGGGTTCTGGAACTGGGGAGAAATTCCAGCTCAGGTTGCCCCCCGTGACGGTGAAGCTACCTTCAACCGCAACATCGGTGCGGAGCACGCCGAGTGTGGTGTAAACCGCCACCGGAGTATTCGCGGCCCATCCCGTCGTGGTTCCAAAGGTGCTGAAGATGGTGGTCCAGTTCCGCTGCACGTCCCAAAATAGAGTGTCGAAGCTTTGGTCTGTGATGACACGGAAGGCCGAAGCCGTGGCGTCAAAGGTTTTACCGCTGGTTCCGATCACCTGGTCGAATCCGGTAGCGGTGCTTTCCGCAGTGAGGTCCCAGTTGAAAATTGAATCCGCCGCCAATGTTAGATCCCCCTTGAAGGTCTCCGATCCAACTGAGCCAGCCGTGCCATTTCCCAAAGCCAGCTTGCCTCCGCTGTTCACCGTGGTATTGCCGCCCACGGTTCCTCCGTTTCCAGCCAGCGTTCCCGATACCGAGACATTGCCCGTGGCCGACGTTTGGTCGCCATTGATGACCAGCGTTCCGGCAGTGAGCGCCGTCGGCCCGGAGTAGGTGTTAGAATTGCCTGCCATGAGATAGATGCCTGCTTGGCCGGAGCCGCCGAAATTGATGCCGCCGCTGCCGGTGATGGCGCCGCTGAGTTCCAGAGTGGCAGCGCCACCGCTTGACAGGGAATAAACATTCAGGGTGTCCGCGATGGAGACCGGCCCTTGGAGCGTATTGGTGGTGGCTGCCGTTGGACTTTGGTTTCGGTTAATCAAAGTGGAAGTTCCTTGAAACTCCAAGGTCTCTGCGTTGAACGCCACTCCCAGCGGCTGACTGAATGGATTGATTAGAAGAGTGCCACCGGCTTCGATCACGGTTCTCGCGCTAGTACCGGTCGCACCCATGGAGTCGGGGTTGCGAATGTCGAGCGTGCCACCACTTTTGACGGTGAGCGTTCCACTGTAAGTGTTGCCGAGAGTCGTGACGCTGTTTTTGCCGAAGGAGACGATGCCCGGGCCCTTGATGTCGAGATTCCCCGTTCCCGTGAGTGGTCCGCCCGAACGGATAGTGTTGGCGGCGACAGTGACTTCCAATGCGGCGTTTCCACCAACGGTGATCGCGAGGTTATCGCTGGAAAGCGTGGCTCCTGAATAGCTCAGGGTGCCACCGTTGAGGTTAATTGGCTTGGCGAGCGCTAGCAGCCTGTCGGATTTGAAGTATTCTTGGAGACGATGTCAATTGGTGGACGCTTGGTCGCTTGCGGATACCGCCTGTCGTGGTCTGCTCTCCG
>JAYTLO010000374.1:0-2039 GCA_043729385.1 Akkermansiaceae bacterium | reverse complement strand
ATTCTCGCCGCGGCCAAGGAAGCCGGCATTCAGCTCCCGGAGGCCACTGAAGTTGGCGAGCAACCCGGCCAGGGATTGCGCGGCACCGTCTCCGGCCACTCCGTGATGATCACGAGCCGCAACAAATTGCTGGCCCAGAACATCGCCGGCTCCGATCAGCTTCCCCCGCTGGCCGGTGGACTCGAATGCGTGGTGGTGATTGACCAGCGCTACGCGGCAGCCTTGAGGTTCCGCGATGCGCCGCGCGCGGAGAGCCGCTCCTTCGTGAAGCATCTGGGTCCAAAGCACCAATTCGCGCGCGTGATGATCGTGTCGGGCGACCGCGAGTCAGAGGTCCATTACCTCGCCGAACAAGTGGGCATCACCGAAATCCACGCGCAACAAAGTCCCGAACAAAAACTCGCGCTCGTCCGCGCCGAAACCGCGAAAGCAAAGACGCTCTACGTCGGGGACGGCATCAACGACGCGCCCGCGATGATGGCTGCCACCGTCGGCATGGCCATCGGACAGAACAGCGACGTGACCGCGGAAGCGGCGGGCGTCGTGATCATGGATAACTCGCTCAAGAAAGTGGACGAGTTCATGCACATCAGCCGCCGCATGCGCATCATCGCGCTCCAGAGCGCGGTGGGCGGCATGGCGCTCAGCGTCATCGGCATGGTCTTCGCCGCGACTGGCCATTTGACTCCGGTGGCCGGTGCCATCACTCAGGAAGTCATCGATGTGCTGGCCGTGCTGAACGCCTTGCGGGCCGCGTTTCCTCCGAAGGTGATTCATGACTTATGAAGGCAAAGAGCGGCCTGCTGGACTCCATCCTGACGATCAACAGCGGTTCATCGAGCCTGCGATTCGCGCTCTTCAAGGGGGGCGATTCGCCCGCGCACATTCTGAGCGGAAAGTTCGAGCGCATCGGATTGCCTGACACCGGGCTGACGTTCACCGACGCCCACGCGCACCCGGGAGACGCACCTTTGAGTTTTCAGCCAGACTCCAATCCCCGGTAGGGTTTCACCCCATTGGAAGACCTCAGTCGTGGCGTAAGGTCGCCAAGTGAAGCCACCACCAAAACATTACCTCATCGGCGGCGGCATCGGTTCCATGGCCGCCGCTGCCTTCATGATTCGCGATGGCAACGTGCCTGGCGGCAACATTTTCATCCTCGAAGCGACCCCGCTCATGGGTGGAAGTCTCGACGGAGCGGGCGACCCTCAGCGCGGCTACTCGCTGCGCGGCGGACGCATGCTGACCACCGATAACTACGAGTGTACGTGGGACCTGTTCAAAACGATTCCCTCGCTCACTTCGGCAGGCATCTCGGTCTTCGAGGAAACCGTGGCGTTTAATGAGAGGCACAAAGCGCATTCGATGGCCCGACTGGTGGACTGCCGCCGCGCGAAGGTGCCCGTCACTTCGATGGGGTTCTCCATGCAGGACCGCATGGAACTGCTCAAGCTCAGCCATGCCGATGAAGAGGCGCTGGGTGCCAGTTCCATTACCGACCATCTCTCGCCCGAGTTTTTCGAGACGGAGTTTTGGTTCATGTGGTCCACCACCTTCGCCTTCCAGCCTTGGCACAGCGCGGTTGAGTTCAAGCGCTACCTGCTCCGATTCATGATGGAGTTCACGCGCATCGAAACTCTCGCGGGCGTGAAGCGAACCATCTACAACCAGTATGATTCGCTGGTGTTGCCCTTGCAAAAATGGCTCAAGGCGCAAGGCGTCCATCTGGTCACCGATTGCAAAGTCATGGACCTCACTCACCGCTCGGAGGACGGAAACTTCATCGTCACCGGCATCCAGTGCCTGCGGGCAGGAAAGAGCGACGTCATCACCGTGAATGATGGCGACCTGGTCTTTATGCAGAACGGCTCCATGACCGATGCGTCCAGCCTTGGCTCCATGACCAGTGCGCCGAAGCGGCTGACCAAGACCGACAGCGGTGGTTGGACACTCTGGGAGAAGCTGGCGGAGGGCAGACCGCACTTCGGCAATCCGGCGGCCTTCAATCGCTGCATCGCGCAATCAAATTGGGAATCGTT
>JAYTLO010000373.1:0-7764 GCA_043729385.1 Akkermansiaceae bacterium | reverse complement strand
CAGCGCCGCTATCATTTCTACGAGCGTAAGAAGGCGCGTAGTGATCGTGAATTGCGGTTCGTAGGCCATGGCGATGAGTCAAGCGTGAGTCCAGCCATCAGTCAAGTTGTCAGACGTTTCCACTGTCATCACAGCATTTCCTTTGTCATCCGCCCTATTTCATTCAACCTCGTTTTCCCATGATCGACCGCATCCTCGCCAAGCGCATTGTCCCCGTCGTCGTCCTAGACCAAGTCGAATCCGCCGAGCCGCTGGCGGAGGCGCTGTTAGCAGGCGGGCTGGACATTATGGAAATCACCTTCCGGACGGCTGCGGCGGAAGCCGCGATCGAGCGCATCGCCGCCCGTTACCCGGAAATCCTGCTCGGCGCGGGGACTTTGCTCGATAGAGACCAAGTCAGACGCGCGAAAAATGCAGGTGCCGTGTTCGGCCTCGCCCCTGGCTTCAACCCGGAAACCGTGGCCGCCGCGAACGAGATCGGCCTGCACTTTTCACCCGGTGTGATGACTCCCAGCGAGGTCGAGGGCGCATTGGCGCTTGGCTGCCGGTTGCTTAAGTTTTTCCCCGCTGAAGTGGCGGGCGGAGTGGATATGCTCAAGGCGCTCGCCGGTCCGTATGGCCACACCGGCGTGAGGTTCATTCCCACCGGCGGCGTGTCTTTGGGAAATCTAGCAGCCTATTTGAAACTTCCCGTCGTCGCCGCCATTGGCGGTTCGTGGATGGTGGACAAGCAACTCGTCAATGACGGCAAGTGGGCGGAAATCACCCGGATCACCCGCGAGGCGATCAATGCCGCAGCAGCCTGTTAGTTCCATGATCGCTGGCATTGAACTGGGCGGAACCAAGACCGTCGTCGCTATCGGCTCAGCGGAGTGCAGGGTCATTGAGGAACTCCGTTTCCCGACCACGCAGCCGGAGGAAACGCTCGGCATCGCCATCGACTGGCTGCGCGAGCGTGGGCAACCCGCGAGTATCGGCATCGCGGCATTTGGCCCCATCGGCATCGTGCCGGGTCGTGAAAATTACGGCAGAGTCCTTGCCACGCCCAAACCCGGCTGGGCGGGATTTTCCCTCACTCATTCGCTGGCCAAAGCATTTCCCAACTCCACTCTAACACTCGACACTGACGTCAACGCCGCCGCCCTCGCTGAAGCGAAAATCGGCGCGGCGGCGGGACTCGATGACGTGGCCTACATCACCATCGGCACCGGCATCGGCGGCGGGATTCTATCAGGCAGGCGGCTGGTCCACGGCGCACTGCATCCAGAATTCGGCCATCTCAAGGTGCCTCGGATGTTAGGCGATGATTTTGCCGGAGTCTGCCCGTTTCACGGCGACTGTTTGGAAGGCCTCGCCAGTGGCCCGTCCATCGCCGCCCGCTGGGGCGCACCGGCCCATGAACTCCCCGCCGATCACCCGGCGTGGGACACCCAGGCGTGGTATCTCGCCCATGGAATCTTGGCGCTGTTAGCCATCGTGTCGCCGTCGCGCGTCATCGTCGGCGGCGGAGTTTCGCAGGCGGCAGGCTTGTTTGGGAAGATCAACGCCAAGCTATTGGAAATCGCAGGCGGCTATTTCCCGCCGGTGTTAGAGCCGGACTACGTGGTCGCACCCGCGCTCGGCCAAGAAGCCGGGATCTGCGGCGCGTTCCTGTTAGCGAAATCTTGATCCTGTGCCAAACCGGGCGAGAGATCACCCGTATACCACCTTAAAGGCTGGCGAAATGCGCCGTCTTAAAATCAGTCAATCAGTGAAGTAAGTGGTCAATTCTAAAGCTCACCACCTCAACAGCCCCTTGTGTCGGACACTGATTTCCCAGCGGTTTTCCACCATCGACACACCCTGCTGGGGACCCTACCCTGCGTTGCAACTTCGTCCGGCAGCGACACCGTCGCCTCTCGTCTGTGGTTGCGAATCCACACTCCCAAGACCATGAAAATACTCAACCGTCTCCTCATTTCAATTGTGGCAGCGCACGGAACGCTTCTCGCCCAAGGGCCGCTCGAACCGCCAGAAGCCCCCGCGCCCACCATGAAGTCGCTTCAGGAAATCTGGGATAAAATCGGCGGCCTCGAAACTCAGGCAAGCCAGCTCGCCACCCAAAACACGCAACTCCAGAAGCAACTTTCCCTACTCGCCGCCGCCACGGTGAACTTCCCGTGGAATTTCTCGACAGTCGCTTCAGGCGCTAACAGGAAATCTATCTCACTGGCATTTGGTCAAGACGGCCAGCCTGCCGTGGCCTATCAGAATGTCACTAACGCCGATCTCGGAATCGCGCGCTTCGATGGCAGCCAATGGACCCAGACCATCATCGACAGTGTCGGCGCGGTGGGCGAGCACGCTTGTCTCGCATTCGATCCCGCTGGCCTGCCGGCAGTTTCGTATTACGCGGCCGGTCCAGCGTTCCAACTGCGGATCGCTCGCTTCGACGGCAGCAATTGGAATGTCGAGAACATCGGTCTCGCACAGGTCGGACTGCCAACGTCGCTCGCATTTGCCCCGGATGGCCAGCCATCGATCGCGTATTACGATTCATCCACCTACGATGTAAAAATCGCCCGCTATGACGGCAGCATTTGGACAACCACGCTCGTCGATGGCGCGGGGACCGTCGTCGGCGTCGGCGGTGTCTCGATGGCCTTCGCCCCGGATGGTCACCCCGCGATTTCCTACACCGACGAGAACGCCAAACTGAAAATCGCGCGCTTCACGGCGGGAAGTTGGGTGAAGACCCTTGTCGATAATTCGAGCAACCCCGGACTCAGCTCGTCGCTGGCATTTGGACCGGACGGCCAGCCAGCAATTGGCTACTTCAGCCTTTCCACTTTGAATGTCTATTACGCCCGCTTCAATGGTGCCTCGTGGGCGGTGACCACCGTGGACGGCAGCTCATCTAATGGCGGCTACACTTCGCTCGCTTTCGGCCCAGATGGCCAGCCGTCGCTCGCCTATTTTAGCAGCGGAAGCTCGGACCTCCGTTTCGCCCGCTATAACAATTCCGGGTGGACGGTCACCACCGTGGAGTCCTCCGGCGATGTCGGGCAATACAGTTCACTCAAGATTTCGCCGGACGGCCAGCCCGCCATCGCCTACATGGATTACACAAACTACTATGTGAGACTCGCCCGCAAGGGAGGATTTGCCACGACTCCGTAGGTAAATCATTGCCCGTATTCAAACGGATCCTGGAACTTAGGATCCGTGGTGACTGTGGTGTCGGTTAGAGCTTTCAAAAAGGCGACGAGGGCGGCCTTCTGTTCGACCAGCAGGTTAAGCCGGAGCGGAGCTGGCGGACTACCCGGAGGCCCAGCCCGAAGCGGACCGGATAGATTCGGATGCGCCACCACGCCCGAGTTATAGAACTCTACCACCTGTTCGAGCGTGGCGAAGCGGCCGTCATGCATGTAAGGCGCGGTCAACTCGATGTTGCGCAGCGAGGGCACCTTGAACACGCCCTCGTCCTGCGGTCGGTTGGTTAGGGCGCCGATGCCGCGGTCCACTTACGGATTCTCAAGACCGTTATTGAACACATTGTTAGGGACAAAATTGTCAGTGCCGTGGCAATTGGTGCAGGTCGCCGAGCCGACTTGGCCGAGGAAAACCTGGCGACCGAGACGCTCTTGCGGGGTGAAGTTGTTGAAATTTACCGGCACTCCTTGGTCGTACTTCGA
This sequence comes from Akkermansiaceae bacterium, assembly GCA_043729385.1. Taxonomy (GTDB): domain Bacteria; phylum Verrucomicrobiota; class Verrucomicrobiia; order Verrucomicrobiales; family Akkermansiaceae; genus Luteolibacter. The sequence continues at coordinate 4,090 of JAYTLO010000373.1, read as the reverse complement.
CTGATAGGAAACGATCGAGCGGACAAACTGCGCGAGGGCGAGTGAGATGCGGTTAGACGTCACTGCGGCATCGCCGAAAGCCCTTTGGAAGAGGTCTGCATAAAACGGCTCGACTGATAGACGGGCTGTCAGTGCGGGCAAGGTCATGCCCATTTCCACGCTGTTTTGGATCGGCTGGAGCACCTGATCTTCGAGCGTCGTCGCGCGTTCATCCCAGAAAAAGCGACCGCGCGGGTAGTAGCGGGCACTGGTTAGGCCCATCGAGTTGCGATCTGTTAGCCCGCCTGCGAAGCCGGTGCTCAAGCGATCTGGATCGGAGAAACCATGCTCCGCCTGATGACACGAGGAGCAGGAGATCGTCTGGTTGAGCGAAAGCCGTTTGTCGTAGAACAGCACGCGCCCAAGCTCGGCACCGGGGTTGGTCGTCGGGTTGGTGACCGGGGTGTTATTCTGCCCGGTGATGACCTGGACCAGCAGATGGGGCGGCAGCGGAATGACCGCATAGTTCGCAGCGGCGGCTGATAGATTCAGGGCGGATTCAAGCGTGCTCGTTAGAGTTTGCGCCGCTGAGTCATAGCCCGCCCGGTAATAGTAGGCTGGCACACCGACTTCCGGCAGCCATTTATAACTGTAGTTTCCATTGTGAACCTTGGTGGTGGTGACATGCGTCCAGTGGATCAGATCAGTGGAGCGCTCCACCGACCAATGGTGGTTGCCGGGATCGGCTAGGTTCATATGGACCACCGCGCCGGCGGTTCCGGGACTGATAGATACTGTGCTTGCGGCGGGCAGCTGCGCCGTGAGCTGCGGCGCGAGGACGATGGTTCCCACAGCGACGAAAAGGATTTTTGTTGGCGTCATCCGTCCATCCAAACACCCGTCTGACTCGATCTGGCAATCAACTTTACCCGGCCTTAACACGCGGGTTCCGGATTTTACCATTCCTTATCATTTGCGGCCTGCTTAGCCTATAAGTCGCTGGAAAAACCAGAACCCACCGGCAGCAGTGATGCAGAGCGCGGCGGACGCCACTACCCGCTGCGCCACCAGCGCCTGTGAGCGGCGCAACCATTCTAACAACGGAACGATGGCGAGAACGATGCAACCTTGCGCGATCTCCACTCCGGCGTTGAAGGCAAACAATGACCAACCGAGCGCATGACGGGGCAAGACCATCTCCTGCAGCACGTTCGCAAAGCCGAAGCCATGAATGAGGCCGAAGCAAAACGCGAATAACAGTCGTGGATCATGGCCTTTTTTTCCGAGAAACGCGTGGATTCCCACAAACACAATGCTCAGCGCGATCACCGGCTCCACAATGGAAGCGGGCGGAGTCACAATCCGAAACGTCGCCAATCCGAGGGTGATGCTATGGGCGATGGTAAACGCCGTGACGATCTTTAACAAACGTCCCACACTGCCTCCTAACAACATCAGCCCGATGACAAATAGTATATGATCCGGTCCGATGACGATATGGTGAATGCCCAGTTTTAAAAACTTACCGACAACCCCAGCGAGGCTTTGATAGGACGACGTGCGAAACTCCACCACAGGATTGCTGGCAGTGAGAATGTCCTGCCGCAGAAGTTGGTCACCGGCATAGACATTGACGAAGGTGCGGTGCCTCGGGTCATAGGGAAATAACAGACACTCGATGCGGAGCGATTCAGGAGCCGCCGACCAAATATGGAGCAACTTAATATGTAGATCGCGTTTCTCCGGCAACGGCACGATCTCTTGCAGCTCTAGTGGTAAAGGTTTCCCCGCAGCACTGAACTTCAGACGCGACGCGAGTGTAGAAGTTATAGCTTTTTGTTGAGCCGCGATGGTCGTCGGCTGAAGTAACATCCCCGGCTCGATTTCCGCCAGATCGTGCGCCAAATCCGTGACGGAGGCGGTGAGGCCTATTTCCATCCCGGCGGAGTTTAAATGGACATCAATGAAACTGGTAGGCTCGTCATGCGCAGAAGCACATAGACAAATGCCGACAAACGTGATGATGAGAAGTAGATGTTTCATCACTTGTTGATGTTAGTGTTATCGACAGTTTCTTGGCGCGAGGAAAGTTTCTCCAGCGTGCGCACCGCGATGGGTCCGTGAATGGGATGGAACTGCGGGTTCATGGCCACCGCCCGTTGAAGATGCCTGCGGGCGGAGTCGAGGTCACCAGCAGCAGCGGCGATCATCCCGGCATGATAGTGTATTTCTGGATCGGGCGTGTTTTGTGCAAGTGCCCGTTTGATCGCTTCGGTGGCGCGTGGCTGATCGCCATTTTTGAAATAGACCCAAGCGAGGACATCGGCCTCTAGCACATTGCGTGTGAGTTTGTGTTGTTCTGCGAGACGCAGCGCAGCGACCGGATTGCGGTCGTGGTCCGCGAGAAATTTTGCCATTTGCACATGATCGTGGACGCCGCTTGCCAGATGGGCCGAGTGCAATTCGTCCACTTTGACATAATAACTTTCAGCCTTTGCCATATCTCCTTGGATGGCGTGTAAATCTCCCAAACCGACAAGGGCATCATGGTGAGGGGTCTTCTCCATCATGAGCTGATAGTATTGCGCGGCGACGTCATACTCCCGAGTGGCGGTGGCCAACCGGGCGGCGGCTAACAGGACGTGGGGATTGCGAGATTTCACCCGCAGGGACGGCTCAAGCGCCTTGGCAGCGGCGGCAAAAGCACCATCGCTCAGCAACATCGTCGCCAACTTGGCGCGGCACCACGCGGTGTTTTCCGCGAAGGCTCCACCCGCGCGGATGGCCTTCTCCATCAGTTGAGTGGCTTGAAGTTGATCACCTGTTAGCCATAGCAGGTACGCGCCGCGGCTCCACGATGAGAGGTCAGGCCGCAAGTCCATCATTTTTTGGTAGTGGTCAGTGGCAACCTCGTAGTCACCCAGTTCCAGCGCTGCGTCGCCGAGGATGCCATACGCATCCGCGCTTTCCGGGGCGATGACCAATGCCTTCTGCGCCCACTCCACGCTAGCGTCGAAGCGGTGACGACCGCCTTCTACCCATGCCATGCCGTTCATCGCATCCACGCAGTCCGGCTGCAAGCGGAGCGCCTGCTGATAGGCCGACTCCGCGAAGTTATAGTATGTCTGATCCGTGGAGTCCCGCAGCCGCTGAGCAAGTGTATCGCCCAAACTCACCCAGACATCTGCCTTACCAGCTTTTGCCTTAGCCTGCGCGATCGCCTCCATCACGGCCTTTTCACTCGCGGATTCACCCCCAGATGTAGGGATCGCGGCGAGGATCTCATCGGTGGTCGGTTGCCGGTCCCGAGTCACCACCGCCGGAGAATTTCGCTCCGTTTGTTTTAGATACAATGCCGCAACCAAAGCTGCTGCTAGACAAACAACAACAGCACCAACTTTAAGACCGGTCCTCGCTGGCAGCGATGACTCACTGGGTGGGATTTTCATAGAAGACAAAAAGAATTGCGTCGGCACACCTATATCAATGTGCCGACGCGGTTAGGGGGAGGATTCAGAGTCAGAATCCGACGTTCACACCGGAGTCTTTGCTATTGCGAGTGCCCGAATGCGGCGTGGCGGCATAGGGGAAAGTGCGATTGTAGATCTTATCGTTAGCAGGCACGTTATCGCCCACCACGGTGATCGTGCTAAATGTAGGCCCGCTGGCAACCGCCGTCAGAGCGATGTCCACCACGTCGTCACCGAAGCGGCGACCGTTTGGCCAGCCCGCTGGAATTGCCACTCCATTGCCATTGAGAATGGTATCACCGCCGATGAAACTGAGCCGGTTAAACGCGGCGTCGCCCTCAATCGTGGCGGGTCCAGTGGTGGTGTTTACCCGAATGACATCGGGTATATAAACGGCCACGAGATCTGCGCGGTTGGTGGTGGCAAAGCCGGTGCCGAAGACCGTGTTAAGCAATGCGGCGAGTTCTGGAGTGCGTGCATATTTCGCAAACCGTGAGGCATCGGCAGTCGGCGAAGTGCGGTTGTATTCATCCTTGTCCACATTCGCCACCAGCACCTCATTGAAGAGCGGATTGGCGAGACGGTTGACTTGGATATATGGACCTTCTGATTTCACATCGCCATTGTTCTTACGAATCGTC
>JAYTLO010000372.1:0-4599 GCA_043729385.1 Akkermansiaceae bacterium | reverse complement strand
TGCGGACCACCGTGGCGGTCGCGCCTTCGACGAGGATTTCCGCAGGCAGCGGGCGCGAGTTGTAGTTCGAGGCCATCGCAAATCCATAGGCTCCGGCGGACATCAGCGCGACCTGGTCGCCCGGTTGGAAATCTGGCAGCGGCCGGTCTTGGCAGAAGAAATCGCCGCTTTCGCAAATCGGGCCGACGACATCGACCGTGACTAGCTCACTGCCAGAGGGCTTGGCGAGCGGGACGATTTCATGGTGGCCTTCGTAAAGCGCCGGGCGGATCAGATCGTTCATGCCGGCATCGACGATCTTGAAAGTCTTGGTGGTGCCTTTCTTTTCATAGAGGCACTTGGTTAGAAGCACGCCGGCATTGCCGACGATCAAGCGGCCCGGCTCTAGCAGGATTTTCAAACCCAGATCCTTGAGCCGCGGGACGAGTTCCTTGCCGTAGCGTTCGATGGTCAGCGGGCGTTCTTCCTCGGGCTGATTCGACCACCAAGCGACCGAGCCGGAGACGAGCGATTCCTTGTAAATGATGCCGATTCCGCCGCCGATCGACCAGAACTCGATGCCGTGCTTGGCCTTGAGTTCCATCACCAACGGCGTGACTTTTTCCACCGCTTCGATGAAAGGCGCGATGGACGTGAGCTGCGAGCCGATGTGCATCTGGAGACCGCGCAGCTTGATGTTAGGCAGCTCCTTGGAGGCACGGTCGTAAAGGTCAGCGATGGCGCCGAAATCGACGCCAAACTTATTACCCGACTTACCCGTGGAGATATATTTGTGGGTCTTGGCGTCCACATCCGGGTTCACCCGCACGGCCGCCGGGGCGATCATGCCTAGCTCGCCGGCGACTTCATTCAAATAGCGCAGCTCTTCCTCGCTCTCGACATTGAACGAGTAGATCCCCTGCTCGAGGGCATAGATGATCTCGTCGCGGGTCTTGCCCACACCGGCAAACGTGCAATGCGCCGGATCCCCCCCGGCCTTGAGCACGCGGAAAAGTTCGCCGCCTGAAACGATGTCGAAGCCCGCGCCGTGGTTGGCTAACAGACGGAGTACCGAGAGATTGGAATTCGCCTTCACGGCGTAGGCGACCTCGTGATCCACCTCTGCCAGCGCCGCGTCGAGGCGGGTGAAATGATCCAGAATGGTGCCCGCAGAATAGACGTAAAGCGGAGTGCCGTGCTCTTCGGCCAGCGTGGAGAGTTCGACGTCTTCGCAGAAAAGAGAACCGTTTTTGTAGGAGAATCCGTGCATCGCGCGGAGGAATTAGCGGGCAATCCGGCAGCGGTAAAGAGCAGAACTTGAAGGATGGAACGAAACGCGGAGGTGGAAGGTCGCGCCCGCGCCTCTGCAACAAGGAGCGGCAATATCCGATCGCCGTGCCCATGGGACGCCAATGGGGTTGTGGTGTGCCAGCACGCCTCATTGGCATCTCATGGACTTCGGCGGAGTTCGCAGCCCGGAATGTTGGGTTGCCGCCTCGCCCGGTTCTGGCAGGCTGCTAAAAATGGAAGCTTCGCAAACGATTTCCTTGCTCCACTGCCACCCGGGCGGGCCGACCGAGATGCGCGACCAAGTGGCGGTGGAAGAGCCGCTGGAAATCCGCCTGGACGGCCATCCGGTGGCGGTCGTGATGCGCACGCCGGGCCACGACGAGGAACTTGCAGCGGGATTTCTCGTCACCGAAGGCATCATTTCCACAGTCACAGAACTGCGGAAAATCGAGCCGCGCCCCGATGAAAACCGGGTGCTGGTGTTTCTCCAAGACGGAGTCGCAGTCGATCTCGGGCGGCTGACGCGCCATCTTTTCACCGGCTCGTCATGCGGCCTCTGCGGCAAGGCGACGCTGGAGGCGATCTTGATGGATTTCCCGCCAATCGAGCGGGGGATCGAAATTTCCGACGCTGTCTTCTTGGAAGCTCCAGCAAAACTCCGAGCCGCACAGGGAACTTTCGAAACCACCGGTGGGCTGCACGCGGCGGGAGTTTTCTCTGCAACTGGCGAGTTGTTATTCATCCGTGAGGACATCGGTCGCCACAACGCGGTGGACAAGGTGATCGGCCACGCCTTGCTGAACGGCATCGACCTAACGACCACCTTCCTGCTGGTGTCCGGCAGGCTGTCGTTTGAAATCATGCAGAAGGCGCTGGCGGCTCGGATTCCTGCTGTGGCCGCCATCTCCGCACCGAGTTCGCTGGCGGTGGAATTCGCCAAACAGTCAAAACAAACGCTCGTTGGATTTCTGCGACCACCGACCTTCAACAGGTATGCGTGAGGAGATTAGAGGGAAGAAATTTTTATCCGCAGATGAACGCAGATGGAAGAACGGGGCAGTCCATATCTGCGTTCACCAGCGTTTGAAAAATCTTCGAAACCCGCTGATTGCGTGGGCCCTGCATAAACAACTGGAAGGCTTGTCGCGGACCGCCTAGAAAAACGCATGAAACGAGTGTTGTGCATCGTGTTGGATTCCGTGGGTTGTGGCCATGCGCCGGACGCCGCAGACTACGGAGACGAGGGCGCATACACCCTTAAACACCTGTTTGAAGGAGTCGCTGGGCTATCACTTCCGAACTTAGCGCGGCTAGGCCTGAACGAGCTTTTAGGAATTCCAACGACCGTTCAAATCCATGCTTGTGCTTCATCTGCACGACTTACGGAGCGATCAGCCGGGAAAGATACGACCACCGGTCACTGGGAGCTGATGGGCTGTGCGCTGGACGAACCGTTTGCGACCTTCGAGACATTTCCCGATGACCTCGTCGCCGAGTTGGAGAAACGCGCCGGAGTGGAATTCATCGGCAACTTCGCGGCCTCAGGGACGGAAATCCTTGTGCAACTCGGCGAGAAGCATCTGCGGACTGGCCGGCCGATTCTCTACACCAGCGCGGACAGCGTGCTCCAGATCGCGGCGCATGAGGAGGTCTTCGGACTGGAGCGCTTGTGGGCACTTTGTAAAACGGCGCGGGCGCTGTTGGACGAGCGCGACATCCGGATCGGTCGGGTGATCGCACGACCGTTCTTGGGAGACTCGCCAGCGAATTTCAAACGCACGGGAAACCGCCACGACTATTCGTTGATGCCGGGCGAGACGGTGCTGAACCGCTTGCAGGAAGCGGGTGTGACGACCCTCGGCGTGGGAAAAATTTCAGACATCTTCGCCGGATCGGGGATTTCCGAATCCTATCCGACGAAGTCCAACGCCGAGGGAATGGCGGCGATTGACCGGCTATGGAAGGAGAAACGCGAGGAGCCGCATTTCATTTTCGCCAACCTCGTCGACTTCGATTCCCTCTACGGCCACCGCCGCGATCCAGAGGGTTACGCGCAATGCTTGCGGGAGTTTGACGAGTGGTTGGGCGGCTTTATCGAGCGAGTCCTACCCGAAGATCTCGTGATCCTAACGGCGGACCATGGCAACGATCCCTATCATCCCGGCACCGATCACACGCGCGAGCAAGTGCCGGTGTTGATGCTCGGGCTAGGCAGGGATTTGAATGACGGCACGTTTTCCGACGTGGCGAAATGGGTGGAAGAACGGCTGATCCTAAAAAGGAAAATAGAACCGCAGATGAACGCAGATTAACGCAGATAATCAGAGAGTTGCATTGATCTGCGGTTTCACCCGCAGGGTTAAGCCCGAGCGCTTCGCAAGTTTCTTAAAATCAATGGTCATCTGCGTTCATCTGCGGTTCATTTCTCTTTCTGGGCTGGTCCGCTTATAGCGGGGATCTGGGTTCTTCGATGCTCTGTGGACGGATTTCAGGCGAAATAAATTTCGCGGTCCGGGCAGACACAAAAAAACGCCGCCCGGCTGTGTGGCCGGACGGCGTGTTGATGTTTCAGGTATCGCAGATCAAGCGGCAACCGCAGCGTGCTTCGCTGCGAGAGCTTGCTTGGCTTGGGCAACGATGGCGGAGAAGGCTGCGGCATCGGTGACAGCAAGGTCCGAGAGGATCTTGCGGTCAGCTTCGATACCGGCGGCTTTCAGGCCTTCGATGAAGCGCGAGTAGGTCAGGTCCTCGTTGCGGCAGGCAGCGTTGATACGCTGAGTCCACAAACGGCGGAACTGGCCTTTGCGCCGCTTCCGGTCGCGATATTCATACGTCATCGCCTTGCGGACAGCGTCCTTGGCGTAACGGAAGAGTTTCGAGCGGAAACCGCGGAAACCCTTGGCCCGAAGCAGCGTGCGCTTGCGACGCTTGCGACTGGCCGGTGAGTTGGTGGCACGTGGCATTTGGTATTATTTCAGTTTGAACAGACCGTTATTTTCATTTCCTTCCACAGTCTCGACTGTTCGTGTCTCCCTCGCGGGATCAGGCTGTGTAAAGGCCGTCCGATAAGCGGACGGGACTATTATTCGTTGCTGCGATTTCCAGTTTACCGGGAAAAAGGAAGGTTCTCACGGACGTTTCTAAGGTCAGCATCGGAGACCAATGCTGCTTGCCCAAGCCTGCGCTTGCGCTTGCTGTTCTTGCCTTGCAGCAAGTGACGAGCTCCTTGTTTACGACGTAGGATCTTCCCTGTCCCAGTGACTTTGAAACGCTTGGCAACGGCTTTCCGTGTTTTTGCTTTTCCTCCGACTCTTGGCATGGGACGGGCAA